>JALYGI010000589.1 GCA_030777185.1 Pseudomonadota bacterium | reverse complement strand
CTTAGGCATTGCCGGGCGATAAAAATAAAGCCAATTATGAGCAAATTCCATCGCCGAGATCGGGGAGCGGACTACCGGTACCACCGGTTCACGGACCTTCACTGGTGGCGAGGTTCAGATGAGACGCGGAGATCGGGCTCTCATCCCCGTGACGCCGGACTGCATCTGCTCCAGGCTCTCGGCGCGGTTGACGAGCCTCATCCACGCCTCTGCGGACTGCAAATAGCGGGCCCGAACATTTGGCAGGGTTTCGCGCTCGGCGAGCCTTTGCGCGCGGGCGACCTGCTCACGAAAATAATTGATGTCAGACACAGCAGCCATCTCTCCGATGTTGTGGCCCCGTGGCCGCAATGCGCTCCCTGCGCCACGGGACCAGAAGGAAAACGAATGAAAAGAGGGTTTTAATCCCTTTGTGAGTCTTCAATGATCGAATTCCATTGGTGTCGGTTGTGGATCGCTTGTCGAATTCCATTGCTACGCGCTCGCCGCCGCGGCGATGCGGGCAAAGCCGGACGAGATGCTGCGCGCGCCCGAGAAGGCACGAGCAGTTCATCCTCATTGACCCGCAGATTGAGTACCCGAGGCTGGATTGGAGCGGAGGTGGGGAACGCCCCCGGAAGGGGGGCACCTAGACGACGCTACTTCTGATCCAAAGCTGCTTCAGCCTCGCGCCGGCTCTTGAGTAGCGGGGTGGGTAGTCCCGACGAGCTGAAGCGGCGGGTGATACCGAATCCCACCATCTTGTCGGCCGCGCCTTCATTCAGCCCCTTGCTGCCGTAAATGGTCCAGCTCCAATGGCTACCAAATGGGCCACTGGCGACGGCGAATATTTCCTCCGCAGACGTGAGGCCGATGGGCGATTGCGACCAATCGTAGGACCCGATCATTGTGACTTTGCCGAACGTGAGCGTCGCACCTGCCGACACGGCCCAGCCGTTTTCCAGCTCAAGGTCGGCGCTGTCACCATAGAAGCGGTAACCAGCGGATAGAAAAGGCGACAAAAAGCCCAATGTTTTGGAGAGCTCGACATCAAGCCCTCCGTCGAGCTTCCCCGTTGAGATCGACCGGGCACCAGTCGGGAGTTTCACCTGGCCTTGAACATTGAGGTCGAGGGGCAACCACTCGAACGGAAGGGATCTTCCGGCCGTCAGAGTGACATCCCCAAATCCGCGTATGCCGGAAGCAGCTTCGTCGCCGCGTACCACCACTCCCCCAACGGTCAGCTCGGAGCTGCCCGTGTCGATGGTCACATAAGGAAGCGTGGCGCTAAGCGCCCATTCGCCCAGAGTCGCGCTTGCCCCGACACTGGCAATCGTCGCACGGGTCGGCTCGGTTCCGCCGTACTTGCCCGCCGAGTAGTTGGCGGACGTGGTGAGGCTCAGATCAGCGGCCGAGGCTGAGCCTGGCACGGCCAGCAACAGGACCGGGAGCAGGTGGTTTCGCATTTGTGCCAAATGCATTGGGCGGAGCCGCAGCAGCAGCCCCGCCCAACGACTCATCTTTTCGAGCGGGCTATCAGCCGCCGGTGCCGGAACGAGCGGCGCGCTTGGCAGCAGCAGCTTGGCGCTTTGCTTCTGCAGCGGCGCGCTTGGCGGCAACACGCTCTGCCGCAGCGGCGCGCTTGGCCGCAGCACGCTCTGCGGCAGCCGCACGCTTGGCCGCAGCAGCCTCGCGCTTCGCTTGTGACTTGGCCAAAGCGGCAGTGGCCTTGGCGTTAGCCGTGCTCGGCAGCGGCGCAGTCTGCGCGGCAGCCGGTGCGGTTCCCAAAAGCAGCGCTGCTGCGGCGGCAATTGCGATGATTCTCATAGTGGAACTCCCTGAACCGATTTATACGTGTCTCCACTGCGAGCTTTTGAGCCGGAGGAACTGCGAAACGGTTCCTCTTTATGGTTACGGCTCTTCATTCTTTGGCTGTGGAGCATCAGACGATCGTGGGTGGCCCCGCGGCCGGAGACACAAGTTGGCCGCGGGACTAAGCGACAACGAATGAAGGGACGCGTTTAATCCCTCGTGCGACTAACCTGGTCCCGTCTGGAACCGCGTCGAGCTCCGTGACTTGTGAGACGAGCGGTTCATCGCCCTCGGCATGTTCCGGGCGTCAGGCTAAACCAGCCCAACGGCAAGTCTTGTCTCGCTGGAAGCTTTAATAACCGCCCACCGGCGCGACGTTGAGGCGCGGGATGTCTATGGCGGGGCAGCGGTCCATCACCACGTCGAGGCCGGCCGCTTCCGCCCGGGCTGCGGCTTCCTCATTGATCACGCCCAACTGCAGCCAGACGGATTTGGCGCCGATCGCGATCGCTTCGTCCACCGCCTCACCGGCAGCCTGAGGACGGCGGAAGATGTCCACCATGTCGATCGGTTCCTCGATGTCGGACAAGGCCGCGTAGACCGTTTCGCCATGAATCTTCTGGCCCGCGAGTTGCGGATTCACCGGGAAGACTCGGTAGCCGTGGGTCTGGAGGAAGCGCATGACACCGTGAGACGCGCGGCCGGGCCGATCCGACGCCCCCACCAGCGCGATGTAGCGGACGCGTGACAGAAGGTGGGCAATATCGTCTTCGGACGTGAGCGGCATGTTTAGGGTCTCCTTGCCTTCAGAACGCCATCTCCCGCTTCGGGTTCAGCTGTTCGACCAGCCGCTGCGCGATCTCAAGGAACGGCTTGGCCTCTTCGCCGTCGCCGGCGGCGGGCGGCGTCCCCGCGTCCGACATGCGGCGGATCGAAAGGGTGAGCGGCACCCGGCCCAGGAACGGGATCGACATGACCTTGGCCGCCGCCTCCGCGCCGCCCGCCCGAACGGGTCGGAGATTTCGCCGCAATGGGGGCAGGCATAGCCGGACATGTTCTCGACCAGGCCGAGGATCGGCACGTCCATCTTTCGGAACAGGTCGATTGCGCGGGTGGCGTCGATCAGGGCGAGGTCCTGCGGCGTGGAGACGATCACGGCGCCGGCAGGCTTCCATTTCTGGATGAGCGAGAGCTGGATGTCGCCCGTGCCGGGGG
>JALYGI010000588.1 GCA_030777185.1 Pseudomonadota bacterium | reverse complement strand
TACGTGGCGAAGGGGCGCTTTTTCGCCGGTCCGTGGAGCTTCGCTCCCGCCGCGCAGCTTGCCGAGCCGCTGCTTCACGTAATCGCGCTAGAGCGGGCGACGAGAGTGGATTATTTCCGCTTCCTCTGGGCCTTGTTCCGCGGTCGGCGCCTCGACGACCTGCCCCGCATCGCCGCCTTCACCTGCACCAGCCTCAGCGCCGATGCAGACCAGCCCCTCCCCGTCCAGGCCGACGGGGACATCGTCGCAAACCTGCCGGTTCGGCTGAACCTGCGCTCCGATCCGATCGCTTTATGCTGAGACGGAGAAGATGAAGGATCCGCTCAAGGAATTGCTGATCCTCGGGCGCGCAATCAGTCGCGGTGGCCCGGCTCGCTTCGATGCTCGCCTTTCACCCAGCGCACGGTGCCGGAGCTTGCCCGCATGACGACGCTTTCGGTGGTCATGAAAGTCTTGCGGCGCTTCACGCCCTCCAGCAGCGAACCGTCGGTAACTCCGGTCGCTGCGAAGATCACGTCGCCCTTGGCGAGGTCCTCGAGCTGATAGATGCGGTTGAGGTCCTCGACGCCCCATTTGGCAGCCCGGGCGCGCTCGTCGTCGTTGCGGAACAGGAGCCTTCCCTGGAACTGTCCGCCGACGCAGCGTAGCGCCGCCGCCGCGAGCACGCCCTCCGGCGCGCCGCCGGAGCCCATGTAAACGTCGATGGTCGTATCGGGGTCGGTGACGGCGATCACGCCGGCCACGTCGCCGTCGGGGATCAGCTGGATGCCGCATCCCAGCGAGCGAAGCTCGGCGATGAGGTCGGCATGGCGGGGCCGATCGAGCACGCAGACGATGAGCTCGGACGGGTCGACCCCCTTGGCCTCCGCGACTGCGCGAATGTTGTCGGTGGGCGACTTGGCAAGGTCGATGACGCCCTTGGGATAGCCGGGGCCGACGGCGAGCTTGTCCATATAGACGTCGGGAGCATTGAGCAGGCCGCCCTCCTCCGAAATGGCGAGCACCGCAAGCGCGTTCGGGCCGGCCTTGGCGGTGATCGTCGTGCCTTCGAGCGGATCGAGCGCGATGTCGATCCTGGGGCCCGTGCCTTGCGCGCGCCCGACCTTTTCGCCGATGAACAGCATCGGCGCTTCGTCCCGCTCGCCTTCGCCGATCACCACCGTGCCGTCATAGTCGAGCTGATTGAGCGCCTCGCGCATCGCTTCCACCGCGGCATGATCGGCCGCCTTTTCATTGCCCCGGCCAATGAGCTTGGACGCCGCGATCGCCGCCGCTTCGGTCACGCGAACCATCTCCAACACGAGCACACGGTCCAGCGTGCTGCTAGCAGTCACCATCGTCTCTTCATCCTGCATTAAGGGGCCGCGGGTTCGTTAAGCCAGGCCTATGGACTTGTCGAGATTGGCGCCGCTGATCCTCCTGGCCCTCATTCCCGCGGGCGCCGCCGGCGCGCCGCCCATCACGGCCGACCAGGCACTGACCAATTATCGCAAGCTGATCAAAACCACTCGTGAGCTCGATTGCCCGAGCAGTGGCAGCGCTGACGAGATCGTCGTGTGCGGCAACCGTGACGACGAGACCCAATCCGCGAGGCTGCCACTGCCGGTCGAGCCCGAGCCAGGAGCGCGCCGAGGACTGATTGCCGGAGAGCCGCCTTCAGCAACGGGCGCTATGAGCGCCGATCATTGCATCAGCCGCTGCCCAGGGAACGTCGGCGTCAACCTGCTGGCGATACCCGGCTTCATTGGAAAAGTCATCGAACGGCTGAAGGACGAGTAGCCCGATCAGCTCGTCTGAGACAGAAGATCGTTCACGCGCCGCTCGGCGTCCGCGAGCGCTCGCTTGGTGGACTTCTGCCCGTTGAACGCCGCGGCGATCTCCTCGCCGATCAGCCCCTCTATGGCGTTCTGACGCTGGATCCCGCCCGGCAGCGGCCGGCCGGTGCTCGCGACGGGAGCGATGTTGGTGCGATGCGGCAGCGCCTTGAACGCGGGGCTTTCCACCACGGCCTTGAAGGCGGGGAGGTGACCCGTCCGGGCCCAGTCGAAATTGTGCTCCGCGATGAAGCGAAAGAAGCGGGCGATCGCGCGGCGCTGCTCGGGAGTTCGTTCGCGTTTGGGCACGACCCAGGCGTGGCCGCTCACATAGCTCACGTCCTCGCCCCATAGCCGCGGATAAGGGTAAACCGTGTAGCTCTTGTAGAGCGGGCGCCCTGGCGTGTTCGCTTCCGCCTCGAATTGGCCGATCATCCAGGTGCCGGTCGGATAGATTCCGCCCTCACCGGACATGAAGCTTGCGATCGCCGCGGGCGTATCCTGGTTGCGCGTGCTGACGCCTGATGCGGTGATAGCGCGGAAGAAGTCGACGATCCGCTCAGCCTCCGGCGTTTGCAGCCGAATGCGATGCGGAGTGGGGAACAGCACCGCGTCCTGCGCCAGCAGGTAGGTGTAGACGTTTCGGGCGGCATAAGCATTGTCGCCGACCAGGCTCTGGATGAGATAGGGCTTGCCGGTCCGCTCGGTGAACTGACGTGCGTGGGCCAGCATCTCCTCGGGCGAGCGCGGCAGGACCGGCTTGCCGTCCTTCATGAGACCGGCCTCAGCGAACAATTTGGTGTTGATGTGAAACAGGCCGCCATGGGTGTCGAAGGGGAGGCCATAAAGCCGTCCGCCGATGGTCACCGCGCTCCGGCTCGCTTCCGTGAGCGCGGAGGGTGCAAGCCTTGCCTCAGCCAAATAAGGCTCGATCGGCTCGAGCAGACCTTCGGCGGCATAGTCGGACATCACGCCGGTGTGCATGGTGACCAGATCCGGCGGGTCCTTGGCCGCCATTTGCGCGGAAAGCTGCGGGTAGCCTGGCCAGGCGACGACGTTGCTGCTGACATGCACGTCCGGGTTTTGGGCGTTGAACTTGTTGATCATCGCCGTGATGATGCCGCACTCGCCTTCGACCTTCGACACGTCCGTCGCGCTGCCATATTGGGCGCCGCACTCGCCGAAGAAGCGCTGCAGGTAGATTTCCGCCCGATCGCCACCGCCGTCATCGACGCTGCAACTCGCGGCGAGAAGCATCGCTGCAATGGAGAAAAGGCGCCTCATCGGACCGCCGTCCCGGCCATCGCTCGCACGATCTGCTTCTGGAACAGCACATAGACGATGAAGATGGGGATCGAAGCGAAAACCGCCTGCGCCATCAGGAAGCCGAGGCCGCTCGTCTGTGCATAGTTCATCTGCGCGGCGGCGAGGCCGACGGTGAGCGTATACATGTCGCTGCGGGTCGCTGAGATCAGCGGCCACCAATAGCTGTTCCAAGAGGCGAGAAAGGTGAACACCCCGAGCGTCGCCTGCGCCGGCAGGGTAAGCGGGAGCAGCACCTTCCAGAAAAGCGTCAAGCGGGACGCGCCGTCGAGCATCGCCGCTTCATCGAGTTCGCGCGGGATGGCGCGCATATATTGCGTCATGAAGAAGACCCCGAACGGTCCCGCAAGGCCCGGCAGGATCAGGCCCGGATAGCTGTTGTGGAGGTCGAGCGCGGCGAAGAGCTGGTGCTGCGGAAGGATCACCGCCTGCTCGGGGATGGCCAGCCCCAGCAGGACGAAGATGAAAAGCGTCCGGCGGAAGGGGAAGTCGAGCCGCGCGAAGCCGAAGCCGGCCAGGCTGCACAAGGCGAGGACGCCGAGCGTGGTCCCGCCCGACACGATGATGCTGTTGATCAGCCAGCGGAACACCTGGTTTCCCTGGAGGATCGAGCGGTAATTCTCGAGCGTGTAGGGGGGCGACAAGGCGGCGCCGCTGTTGCCGACGAGCGCGCTATTCTCCTTGAGCGAGAGCAGCAGCGTCCAGATGAGGGGCGCGAGCATCACCGCGGCCGCAAGCGAGATCGCAAGGAGCGCCAGCGGCGACCAGCGGGTGCGGCTTCCTTCAGCGGCCACCATCGCCCTCCGATCCGCGCATAGTGGTCACATATTGGGTGAGCGTGATCAGCACGATGAACAGGAAGAGGATTTCGGCCGCGGCGGTGGCATAACCCAGCTCCCAGCGCGCGAACGCAGCTTCGAAGATGAACAGCACCATCGTGCGGGTCGCGCCGCCCGGCCCGCCGCCGGTGAGCAGTTGCGCCTGGCCGAAAATCTGCAGCTGCGCCGCGGTCTGCAGCATCACGACAAGGACCACCGTTCGCCTCAGCGCCGGCAAGGTCACGCGCCACAAGGTGGTCCAGCGGCTTGCCCGGTCGAGCGCAGCAGCTTCGTAAACCTCGCCGGGGATCTGCTGCAATCCTGCGAGGAACAGCATCATCGGGAGACCGACCGACCACCAGATGGTGGTGATGGCGAGCGCCCAAAGCGACCAGGTCGGATGGCTCAGAAAGGGGATCGGCTCCGCACCCAATGCCTGCGCGGTCTCGCCCAGAAGGCCTGCGTCCGGCGCCAGCACGAAGCGCCAGATCAGGGTCACGATCGTCACCGATAGAACGGAGGAGGAAAAGAAGACGCCGCGAAACACGGCTGCGCCGCGGGTCGCCCGGTTGAGCGCCAGCGCCAGGGCCAGCGCTATCACCGTCAAGAGCGGCACGATCATCAGCGCGAGCGCGAAGGTATTGATCACCGAGCGGATGAAGGTGTCGTCAGCCAACAGGCGGGCGTAATTCTCCAGACCGACGAACCGCCCTCCGCCGAACAGGTCGACCTGCTGAACGCTGAGCGCCATCCCGCTCAGCAGCGGATAGATGAGGATGATGAGATAAGCCGTCAGGAAGGGCAGCACGAAGAGCAGCCCGCTCCAATCCCTCCGGGCCGCACCCCCTCTCATTCGGCCGTGCCCCTTCTCATTCGGCCCCACCCCCTCTCATTCGACGTGCGCCTCGGCATGATAGCCGCGTCCATCGGCATCGAACAGGTGCGCGGCCTCGCCTCGGATCTTGAGGCCGATCGTCTCGCCCACCTGCACCCGGCTATAGCCCTCGTCTTCTGCCGTGATCGCCGCGCCGTCGGAAAGACGCGCATAGACGAGAGTCCGCTCGCCCAGCCGCTCGACCAGCTCGACCTTAGCCTGCGTCGTCGCCGCCCCGTCGCCTGCGACCGCGACGTTCTCCGGCCGCAGCCCGACTTGCAGCGTCCCGCCGGCCGGCAGTTCCGAGCGGAGCACCCGCGTCTCGACCTCTGCTCCGTCGCCCAGCCGCACCCGGGCATAGCGCCCGTCGCCCGGCAGCAGCTCGGCCGGCGCGAGCGTCATCGCCGGCGATCCGACGAAGCGCGCAACGAACATGTTGGCCGGCCGGCTGTAAATCTCCATCGGTGGGCCGACCTGCTGGATTCGCCGGTCGTTCATCACGACCACGCGGTCGGCGAGCGTCATCGCTTCGGCCTGGTCATGCGTGACCATGATGAAGGCGGCATCGACCCGGTTGCGGAGCTGGGCAAGCTCGACGCGCGTTCGCATCCTGAGCGCCGCGTCGAGGTTCGACAGCGGCTCGTCGAGCAGGAACAGCTTGGGGTGCTTGACGATGGCGCGGCCGATCGCAACGCGCTGGCGCTGGCCTCCCGACATCTGCGCGGGCTTCTTGTCGAGATGCTCATGGATCTCCAGCACGCGCGCGGCTTCGGCGACTCGCGAATCGATCTCCGCCTTGGGCACCCGCGCATTGCGCAGCCCAAAAGCCATATTCTCCCGCACCGTCATGTGCGGATAGAGCGCATAATGCTGGAAGACCATCGCCACGCCGCGTTCGCCGGGGGGCAATTGGTCGATTCTGCGCCCTTCGAGCCGAACCTCGCCCTCGTCGAGCGTCTCCAGCCCGGCGATGATCCGCAGCAAGGTGGACTTGCCCGAACCGGACGGGCCGAGAAAGGCGACGAATTCCCTCGCCTCCATGGACAAGGATACGCCGTCCAGCACGGCGGTCGCGCCATAGGCCTTTCGGATGCCGTTCAGTTCGAGGTTTGCCAATGAAGCTCCTCTGTCACACGGGCGGCCGCTGTCCGGCTCGCTTCGCCCTTGGTGAGGCAGTCCGGACAAATTGGCAAGAAGCTGGTCAGGGTTACCTGCTAACTTCGGCTTTCGGGGGGCTTTTCCCGTTCCAGCGCGTTTTCTAAAGGAGACGCCCGAAAGGACTTGTCCATGGCCGATACGATCGACGCTCCGAAGCTCCCCTCGCTGGAGGACATGCAGCACTGGACCTATGTGATGGGCCGTGCGCAGCAGCTGATGATGGAGCATGTCGCCCGGCAAGTGAGCGATGCGGGCAACAAGATGGCGACCTCGCCGCCCAAATTGTCGCTCGGCACCCTGCCCGGCGCGTCGCTGTTTGCGGATCCATCGAAGCTCGCGCAGGCGCAGGTCGACATGTGGACCCAGGGCATGGCCATTTGGCAGAATGTGCTCGGACGCAATGGCCAAAAGAGCGAGATTCAGGAGAAAGCGGACAAGGACAAGCGCTTCAACTCGCCGGAATGGCGCCAGAACCCGTTGTTCGACATGATCCGCCAGAGCTATGTGCTGATCTCGGACCGCCTGCTGGGCTCCATCGATTCGATCGAAGGAATTACCGACAAGCAGCGCCAGCAGCTTCGCTTCACCACCCAGGGCTTCCTCGATGCGATGAGCCCGTCCAACTTTGCGCTGACCAATCCCAAGGTGCTGGAGCGCGCCGTCGAGACTCGCGGCGAAAGCCTCCTCAAGGGACTCGAGAACATGCTCCGGGACATCGAGAAGGGGCAGCTCACCCATACCGATCCGAACGCGTTCGAGGTCGGGCGCAACATTGCGACGACGCCGGGCAAGGTGATCAAGCAGACGCCGCTCTACCAGCTCATCCAATATTCGCCGACCACGGACGAGGTCTACGAGAC
>JALYGI010000587.1 GCA_030777185.1 Pseudomonadota bacterium | reverse complement strand
TCGGGCGATCATGTTCACCTGATCGACTTTACCGGCTTTGGGGAGATCGGTTCGGGGTATCGCCTTGTTGTGGGGGACGAGCGCAGCCGCCCATTCGCTATTTCGGACAGGCTTTATGATCGTCTCCAATATGACGCCCTGAACTATTTCTACCAGAACCGCGCCGGAACGCCGATCGAGGCGCGCTATGCAGGGGGCGAGCAGTGGGCTCGCCCCGCGGGCCATCGGCCCGAGAAGGCCGGCTGCGTCGCCGGTACCGATTCCAAGGGCAATCGCTGGCCGGGCTGCGACTATCAGCTCGACGTAACCGGCGGCTGGTACGATGCCGGCGACCACGGAAAATATGTGGTCAATGGCGGCATCGCCGTGTGGACCCTCCTCAACCTTTACGAGCGCCAACCGGCCGCCGGGCCGCAATCACCTTTCGCCGACGGCAAGGCTGCGCTCCCCGAGCGTGGTAACGGCGTCAACGACCTGCTCGACGAGGCAAGATGGGAGCTGGAGTTCCTGCTCGCTATGCAGGTCCCGCAGGGGACGCGCGCCAGAGTTCCGGTGGGTATCAAGCGAACGGCTGCGGGGATGCCCTTCACTGAGATCGACGCCTCGGGGATGGCGCACCACAAGGTGGCCGACGAGAAATGGACATCGCTTCCGATGGCCCCGCATTTGGACCCCGAAAAGCGCCAGCTTTTTCCGCCAAGCACCGCCGCCACATTGAACCTTGCTGCAACGACCGCCCAATGCGCCCGCATCTGGCGAACGATCGATGCTGCCTTCTCGCAGCGTTGCCTCGTCGCCGCGGAGCGGGCCTTTGCCGCTGCCCGGCGCAATCCCGAGGTTTATGCGATCGCCGATTTCACGGGCAGCGGCGGCTATGGCGACAGCCAGCTTGCCGACGAATTCTACTGGGCCGCCGCTGAACTGTTCATCACGACGGGAAAGCGCGACTACCAGGACGCGGTTCGCGCCTCGCCTGCTTTCCGCGCCGTTCCAGCCGCTGAAATTTCCTGGCCGAGCGTGGCCACCCTTGGCTCCATTTCGCTGGCCCTGCTGCCGAGCCGCCTTCAGAAGGGCGAAGTGGCGACGTTGAAGGCCAGCCTCGTCGCGGCAGCGGATTCCTATCTCAAGGATGCCGAGCGCGTCGGCTACCATATTCCCTACGCTCCGGCGGCCGGATATCCGTGGGGATCCAACTCATCGATCCTCAATCGTGCCATCGTCCTGGCGCTCGCCCACGACTTCACCGGCGAGCGGCGCTACCGCGACGGCGTCGTCGACGCGATGGATTATATCCTCGGGCGCAACCCGCTCGATCAGTCCTATGTCAGCGGCTACGGTGCGCGGCCGATGCTCAATCCACATCACCGCTTCTGGGCACGGCAGGCCGACCCCAAGTTCCCGCCACCGCCGCCTGGAGCTCTTTCAGGGGGACCCAATTCAACCTCGATGAGCGACGATGTGGCCCGGCCGCTGAAAGGCACCTGCGCGCCTCAGAAGTGCTACCGCGACCATGTGGACGCGTTCAGCCTCAATGAAGTGGCGATCAACTGGAACGCGCCGCTCGTCTGGGTCTCAAGTTACCTTAGCGAACGGCACTAGCCGAACCGGAGCGGCCTAGCGCCGCTCCACCACCGTGAGTTTCGTGCTCTTCAGATCGACCGAGTTCGGGCCGGCCATGATCGTGAAGGTGCCGGGCTCCACCACCCGCTTCATCTCCATGTTCCAGAAGGAGAGATCGTCCGGCCCGACCTCGAACGTCACGGTCTGGCGCTCTCCCGGCTGAAGCGTAACCCGCCGGAAATCCTTGAGCTCCATCACCGGCCTCGTGACGGACGCCTCGTCGTCGCGCACATAAAGCTGCACGACCTCGTCGCCGGCCCTCTGCCCGGTATTGGTGACATCGACGCTCACCTGAGCCCGCTCGCCGACCGCGATGCTGGGGCTCGCCAGGCGCGGCTCGGAGAGGGCGAAGCTCGTGTAGCTCAATCCGTAGCCGAAGGGATAAAGCGGCTTGGTCGTGTCGAACAGATAGCCCCGGCGCGCGGTCGGCTTGTGGTTGTAGAAGACGGGAAGCTGGCCGACGTTGCGAGCGACCGACACCGGCAACTTGCCGCCCGGATTGCTCCGTCCGAACACCACGTCCGCGACCGCATTCCCGGTCTCCTGGCCGAGATACCAGCCCTCGACCAGAGCCGGGGCGTTCTCCGCGAGATAGTTCACGGACAGTGGACGCCCGTTGAGAAGGATGACGACGGTCGGTTTGCCGAGCGCGAAGATCGCCCTTGCCAAGTCCTCCTGCTGACCGACGAGATCGAGCGAGGTACGGTCGCCGAGATGGGCGTCCGCCCAGGCTTCGCGGCTCAGCTGCTCATTGTCGCCGAGAACCATCACGATGACGTCCGATTTGCGCGCCGTCTCCACCGCTTCCCTGATGAGCCTGCGGTTTACCGACTCGGGAACGAGCTTCACCTCGTCCGCCGACCAGGACCGGCTTTCAGTGAGGCGCACGCCTTCGGCGAAATCGACCGCGAACCGCCCCTTGGCCTCCTTCTGCATGCCCTCGAGCACGCTCACCACATGGCGGGGCTCATCGCTGTAGCCGCCGATAGGCGTGTCCTTCGCATGGGTGCCGATCACGGCCATGCGCTTGATACGCCCGGGATCGAGGGGAAGAATCCCCTTGTCGTTCTTCAGCAGGATCATCGCCTTGCGGGCCGCTTCGCGGGCGAGCGCAATCGCATCGGGCGTGGCCGTCTTACCATCCGCCGCCGCAGCATCGACATAGGGATTTTCGAATAATCCGGCCTCGAACTTCAGGCGCAGGATCCTGCGCACTGCATTGTCGATCTCGGCCTGCGTGACCCGGCCCTCGCGGACCAGCTCGGGAAGATGGATATAGCCTTCCCCATCCGGCAATTCGGCGTCGACGCCCGCTGCAATGGCACGGTCGGCTGCATCCTTGATGTTTCCGAACATGCGGTGGCGCGTGACGAGCTCGCGGATCGCGAAATAGTCGCTCACCACCGCGCCCTTGAACCCCCATTCGCCGCGCAGCACGTCGTTCAGCAGCCAGCCGTTGGCATGCGATGGCACGCCGTCAATCTCGTTATAGGATGCCATCACAGAGCGGACCGGAAGCTCCCTCACGGCCCGCTCGAAGGGCGGGAAGAAGTTCGTTCGGAGATTGCGCTCCGAAATATCGGCCGGACCGATGTTGGTGCCGTTCTCGGGCTGGCCGTGTCCGGTCATGTGCTTCAGCGTGACCAGGACCTTGTCGGGCGCGAGCGGCAATGTGGTGCCTTGGAAGCCGCGGATCGCCGCGAGGCCCATCTCGGTGACAAGATGGGGATCTTCGCCATAGGTTTCCTCGATCCGGCCCCAGCGCGGATCGCGGGCGACATCGACCACGGGAGCAAGGGCAAAATTCGTGCCGGCAGCGCGCATTTCGCGCGCGGCGACCCCGAACACACGCTCGACGAGCGCGGGATCCCAGGTGCTTGCAAGCGCTATCGATTGGGGAAAGCTGGTCGCCCCGCGCGAGACATAGCCGTGGAGCGCCTCCTCATGCAGGAGCAGCGGGATTCCGAGCCGCGTTTTCTCCACGGCCCAGCGCTGCGCCGCGTTCACATATTGGGCGGTTTCGGTCGCGGTGCGGTTGACGACGCCGGCGGTGGCGCCTGCGGCTCCTGCTCCGCCCGGAGCGTTCGCAGCCGTCACGCCGCGCCGGTCGGACGGGCGGGCAATCTGACCGAGACCGTGCGGAAATGCCTGCGAAGCCTTTTCAGGCGAAAAAGTGCCGTCCGGCGTCTGGATGTTCGCCTTGTGCTCCCAGATGGAGATCATCTGGCCGACCCTCTCCTCAAGCGTCATTCGCGCCAGCAGGTCCTCGACCCGCCGCTCGATGGGCTGCGAGGCGTCCTTGTAAATGAGCGCGCCACTGCTTGCCGCGGTGGAAGTTGCCGCGGTGGAAGCGTTCAAACCGGCTCCTGCCTCGGGCGTCGCGCAACCGGCAAGCGCGAGCAGGGCAGTGCCGGCCATGAACATGAAAAAGCGAGTGCCGGGGTGGCGCATGGCGGTTCGTTCGGCGGCGCGGTAGCTGGTGCTCATCATTGTCTCCCGGTCACGCCGGAATCATATCGCCGTCCGGTCGTGATAGCGCTACCATGCTAAACAGACCCTCCGTCACGGTCAACGCGCCAGGGCGTTTGCAAAAGCCTCCCGACTGGCGATAGTGGCGGGAGAGGGAGCAGGATGAAATCAGGAAGATCGAGCCGTAGAAGCCGCGGCAGCGTCACCATCCAGGATGTTGCACGAAGTGCAGGCGTTTCCGCGATGACAGTGTCGCGCGTGGTCAACGGCGAGAAGAATGTCCGCGAAACAACGCGCCAGGCGGTGCTTGATGCCGTCCGTCGCCTGAATTATTCGCCCAACACAGCTGCCCGGAGCCTTGCGGCCGGCGAGGCAACGCATATCGGCCTCCTCTACTCCAATCCTAGCGCGGCCTATCTCAGCCAGTTCCTGGTAGGAGCATTGGAAGGAGCGCGCCGCACCGGTTCGCATTTGGTGATCGAAGCCTGCGAGGGAGACAGTGCCGACGAACAGGCGGAAGCCACCCGACGGTTCGCCCTCACCAGCGTGGAAGGCGTGATCCTCCCGCCGCCGCTGTCTGAGTCCAAGCCGGTGCAGGCAGAACTTGAAGCCGCCGATATCCCGATCGTGTTCGTCGCCATGGGGCTTGCGCCCACGGGCGCTCTCAACGTGCGAATCGATGATTTCGGAGCCGCGGCGGCGATGACGAAGCATTTGCTCGATCTTGGGCACCGGCGGATCGGCTTCATCAAAGGGCATCCGGGTCACATCGCCGCAATCGAGCGCATGCGGGGCTTTTCTGCCGCTTTGTCGGAATTCGGCCTCGATCCCGATGATGCTCCTGTCGAGCAGGGTTATTTCACCTATCGCTCCGGCCTTACCGCGGCCGAGCGCCTCCTGTCGCGCCCGAGCCCGCCCACGGCGATCTTCGCCAGCAACGATGACATGGCGGCAGCGACCGTTAATGTTGCACACCGGCGCGGACTGGAGGTGCCGGGCGACCTCAGCGTTGTCGGGTTCGACGACACCGCTCCCGCCACGACCGTCTGGCCCGAGCTTACCACGGTTCGCCAGCCAGTCGCCGCCATGGCCGAGGCGGCCCTGCTCCTGCTGCTTGCCGATTTGAAGGCTCGCCGCTTCGGGGGGGGCGTGCCCGAGGCCGAGCAAGTGCTCGACCATGAACTGATCGTCCGCCAATCCTCCGGCCCACCTCGGCACGCCGCCGCTGCTTCGAGCCGTGGGTCGAAGAGCAAGGCCGGCCGCCAAATCAATGTTCGATGAAACAGACTGCCCTCGATCGACGCGCAGGCAAGCCGAGAAGGTCAAATGATGACACGCACTCCCGTCCGGCCCTTCAGATCGCGGGACTGGTTTGCCGCCCCTGGCAGGTCGGACATGGCGGCGCTCTACTTGGAGCGCTTCATGAACTACGGCATCACTGCCGATGAGCTCCGCTGCGGCAAGCCGATCATCGGGATCGCCCAGTCCGGGTCCGACCTTGCGCCTTGCAACCGCATCCACCTGGAGCTTGCGCACCGCGTCAGGGCCGGAATCCGAGATGCCGGCGGCATCCCGATGGAGTTCCCCGTCCACCCGATCTTCGAGAATTGCCGGCGCCCCACGGCCGCGCTCGATCGAAACCTGGCCTATCTGGGCCTCGTCGAGATCCTGCACGGCTATCCCATCGATGCGGTCGTGCTCACGACCGGCTGCGACAAGACGACGCCTTCGGGGATCATGGCCGCATCGACAGTAGACATCCCCGCAATCGTGCTCTCGGGCGGGCCAATGCTCGACGGGTGGCACGAGGGTGAATTGGCCGGGTCCGGGACCGTGATCTGGCGCAGCCGCCGCAAGCTTGGTGCCGGCGAGATCACGGAGGAGGAGTTCCTTCAGGCGGCCACCGCGTCCGCTCCCTCCGCCGGCCATTGCAACACCATGGGGACGGCCTCCACCATGAATGCTATTGCCGAAGGCCTTGGCATGTCGCTCCCCGGCAATGCCGCGATCCCGGCCCCTTATCGCGAACGCGGCCAGATGGCCTATGACACTGGCCGGCGGGCGGTTGAAATCGCGTACGAGGATCTTCGCCCCTCTAAGATCCTCACTCGGGACGCATTCCTCAATGCCATCGCGCTGACGACGGCGATCGGCGGGTCGAGCAACGCGCAGCCGCATCTTGTCGCCATGGCACGTCATGCAGGGATTGAGATCACGCCCGACGACTGGATGCTCGGCTATGATCTGCCGCTGCTGGTCAACATGCAGCCGGCTGGCAAATATCTTGGGGAAAGATTCCACCGTGCCGGCGGTGTCCCCGCCGTGGTTTCGGAGCTTCTGAACGCGGGCAAGCTGCACGGGAACGTCATGACTGTCACCGGCCGCTCCCTTGCCGAGAATGTCACTGGGCGCGAGGCGGTCGATCGCGAGGTGATCTTCCCCTTCGAGGCTCCTTTGAAGGAGCGGGCCGGCTTCCTTGTGCTGAGTGGCAATCTATTCGAATTCGCGATCATGAAGACCAGCGTGATCTCCGAGGAGTTTCGCAATCGCTATCTTTCGATGCCCGGCCGCGAGGGCATCTTCGAAGGGCGCGCCGTCGTGTTCGACGGGTCTGACGATTATCATGATCGAATCAACGATCCCGCGCTCCAGATCGATGAGGATTGCATATTGGTGATACGCGGCGCCGGCCCCATCGGCTGGCCCGGTTCGGCGGAAGTGGTCAACATGCAGCCACCGGATGCGCTGCTTCAGCGGGGCGTTTCGAGCTTGCCGACGATCGGCGATGGCCGGCAATCGGGGACCTCCGACAGCCCTTCGATCCTCAATGCCTCCCCCGAAAGCGCCGCCGGCGGCGGCCTGGCCTGGCTGCAGACTGGCGACGTCATCCGGATCGATCTCAATGCCGGGCGATGCGACGCCCTCGTCGAGGAAGCGGAGATCGCTCGCCGAAAGACCGCCGGCATGCCCCCAATCCCGCAGAGCCGCACCCCCTGGGAAGAGCTTTACCGCGAGAAGGCAGGCCAGCTCGCACAGGGCGGCGTTCTTGAGATGGCGGTGAAGTATCGCGGGACCTCCAACGAAACTCCGCGGCACAACCACTGACAGTTTAGCACTGATAGTTTGGGCTATCACCGTGGAGCGGGTTAGCGCTAACATACCCCCTTCAACAATCGCTAGCCGACGAATCGGCAGCAGGGAGGAAGGCAAGGATGACCGAGGCAAGCCCGGCACGGGCGAATATGGGCTTTATCGGCGCTATCGTTGCGGTGGCGACGATCGGTGGGTTCCTGTTCGGATATGACAGTGGAGCGGTGAACGGCACCCAGGAGGGTCTGAAGCAGGCGTTCGCGCTTGGTGAGGAAGGCCTCGGCTTCACGGTCGGCTCCCTGCTCATCGGCTGCTTCATCGGCGCCTTCAGCGCGGGTCGGCTTGCCGACCTCATGGGTCGGCGCAACGTCATGTTGCTGGCCGCGATCCTGTTCCTGGTGGGTGCACTCGTCCAGGGCTTCGCGGAAGCGCAGAGCGTCTTCGTCTTCGCGCGCCTGCTCGGCGGCATGGCGGTGGGCGCGGCTAGCGTGCTGTCCCC
>JALYGI010000586.1 GCA_030777185.1 Pseudomonadota bacterium | reverse complement strand
GCAGGCCCGAGCTTTACGGGCGGCTGGCGCAGGATATCTAGACCAGGTCCGGTCGCCGCTTTCCACCGGGACCACGGGGGCAACACCTCGCCGACGGTGGGGCTCAGGTCCGAAGCTCCAGCGCCCGCGCGAAAACCTGTTCGAACATCGCGGCGGTCAGCCTGTTCGTGTTCTGGTTGTAGCGCGAGCAATGGTAGCTATCGATGAGGATGCGCCCATCCGGCAGGTGGTGCTCGGCGAGGTGCGCGAACGTCGCCGCCGCGAGCTTCACTCCAGCGGCACGGAGCGCAGCGTCATGGGCGATCCTGCCCAGGGCCACCATCACCCGCACCTTCGGGAGCGCAGCCAAAGCGGGGCGGAAATAGGCTGAGGTGCAGGTGGCGATCTCTTGCGGCGTCGGCTTGTTCTGAGGTGGCACGCATTTAACGCTGTTCACGATCGCGACGCCTTTGAGCCGGAGGCTGTCGTCCGGCCGCTCCTCATAACAGCCCTCGGCCAAGCCGAATTTCGCCAGCGTCTCGTAGAGCAGCACGCCCGCATGATCGCCCGTGAACGGGCGGCCCGTCCGGTTCGCACCCTGTTTGCCCGGAGCGAGGCCGCAAATGGCAAGCCACGCCTCGGGATCTCCCCAGTGCGGCACGGGCGCGTTCCACCAACCTGGAAAACTGGCGCGCAGATCCTCGCGATACGCAACCAGACGGGGGCAGAGCGGGCAATCCCGTGGGGCCTCAAGATCGGGAACCGGAGAGATGGTGCGGAGCATGACGAGCGTCTAGGGCGGCTCCGATGGCCCTTCAACGACGTTCAGGACAGGCGACAACACGCTATGCGATTGCCCTCGGCTCGAACCGCCGCGGCCGCCACGGATCCCCCGCCGAAACGCTTCGCCGCGCAGCCGCGGCACTATGCGTGGATCGCCTCTCCCAGATCCGTTCCACGCCAGCGCTCGGCCCGGCGGGGCGCAGCTTTGCAAATGCCGCGGCAATTCTTTCGTCCGACCTTGCTCCCCCCGATCTGCTCGATCGACTGAAGGAGCTGGAGCGGCAGTTCGGCAGGCGTGCGGGCCGGCGCTGGGGCCCTCGTATCCTCGACCTGGATCTGATCCTCTGGTCGGAAGGCGCCTTCGCCAGAGCTGGCCTGATCATCCCCCACCCTCACTTCAGGCAGCGGAACTTCGTGCTGGAGCCGCTCGCCGAAATCGCGGCCGGTTGGCGCGACCCGCTGACCGGCCTTTCGGTCCGGCAGCTCCGCCATCGCCTCGGTGCGGCAAGGCCGGTTGACCCGCGCCCTGCCCACCCGTAGGTGAAGCGCCTTCAAGGCAAGGGCCCTTAGCTCAGTCGGTAGAGCAACTGACTTTTAATCAGTAGGTCGCTGGTTCGAATCCAGCAGGGCTCACCACCACCGGAACTCGCCAGTGCCAGCCAATCGATCGCTTCGCTTCTGGACCGCACTGAGCTTGAGTTTCGCCGTGTGGCTCGCTGCGCTGCTGATGGGCGGCGCCGGATCGGACTATGACGAGCCGCTCCGCCGCTTGCTCTACGCCGGCAACGATCCCGTGCTTGGCCGCAATGCCGGCGTCCTCACCTGGATCGGCAGCGTCCAGCTTCTCGTGCCCCTAGCGCTCCTTGCCACCCTCTATCTCGCCTTTCGCAGAAGGCGACGCGCGGCGCTGTTGCTGCTGATCATATTCACCGGGCGATTGCTGGTCGAGCTTCAGAAGCTCATCATCGATCGCGCCCGTCCCGGCGCCGACGATCATCTCGAATTCGTGAGCTCCACCAGCTTTCCAAGCGGCCATTCGGCCAACGCGATGATCACCTACCTCGCGATCGCCCTGCTCGTTCCCGTGAAACAGCGAAATCGCGCCATTTCGGTCGGCATCGGGCTTGCCCTGGCGCTGCAGGCAGGCTGGAGCCGCGTTGCGCTCGGCGTCCACTGGCCGAGCGACGTGATCGGCGGCTGGGCCTTTGGACTGTTCTGGATTGCCCTGTGCATGCGACTCGCCAGCGCCCGCCCGGACGCCGAGCCGAGCTGATTGGTAAGCCGAAAGGCGGAACGCTTGGACCCCCTCCTTCATTATTCCCATTGAAGGAGACCTGACATGACCAATGCCGATAATCGCGGCGAGCAGCGCGCGGACGAAGCGCGCCGGACGGACGATAGCGACCTCATCGAACGGATGGAGGATGCGCCGAGCTTCGGCGGAGTCAACGGCCACAATATCAACCAGGACATCGCCACCCGCGACGATTTGAAGCAGGAGGTTGGCGAGGGCAGCGTCACCCGCGTCCGCGACAGTGACAAGCCCGAGCAAGCAAACTTGCCCCGCTTCAACCAGGGCAGCTCCAATCTGAGCTAAGCTCAGCTTCGCCGGAAGATCACCGACAAATTGTTTGCCGGCATGGGTATCGTGCGCTCCAGCACCAGCCCATGCCGCTCTGCTTCTGCCGCGACGTCTTCAAGGTTCCGCAGCCCCCATTCCGGGTTCCGGCTCCGCAGCGACTGATCGAACGCCTCGTTGCTGGCCGCCGTCTCGACCGCGGACTGTCGATAAGGCCCGTAGAGATAGAGCGGCGCCCCGGCTTCCAGAAGCCGCCCCGCGCCGTGCATCAGCCCCTCCGTGGCGCTCCAGGGGCTGATATGGACCATGTTGATGCAGACGATCGCCTCGGCCGATGCGATCGGCCAGCCGGCCGCGCGCGCGTCGAGCTCCACCGGCGGGAGCAGGTTGAACAAGGCTTCGCTGTCCCGCCACGCCTTGATCGAGGCGAGCGCCGCCGGATCCGGATCACTCGGCTGCCAGAGCAGCTTGGGAAAGGCGCGGGCGAAGGCGACGGACTGCTCCCCGCTCCCGCTCGCAACCTCCAGCACCAGCCCCCGTTCCGGCAAGGTCCGGCGCAGCACCTCCAGAATCGGGCCGGTATTGCGCCCGACATGGGGCGCGGAGCGACGCGCGTCGGTCACTCCGCCGCCTGGGCCTGCTCCGGCTCCCGGTAGACCAGAACCGGCTTTCGCGCCGCCAGCGTCTCGTCCAGCCGCCTCCGGGGCGCGTGGACGGGAGCGGCCTTCAACGACTGATCCCCGGCCTTGGCGCGCTCAGCGACCGAGCGCAGGGCGCCGATAAACTGGTCGAGCGCCGCCTTGGATTCGGTTTCGGTCGGCTCGACCAGCATCGAGCCATGGACCACCAGCGGGAAGTACATGGTCATCGGATGGTAGCCCTCGTCGATCAGCCCCTTCGCGAGATCCAGCGTGGTGAGCCCGCCCCCGAAGCCTTTGTCGCTGAACAGCGCCTCGTGCATGCACGGCCCGCTCGCGGCGAAGGGCGCATCGAGCACGTCCTCGAGCTGGCGCAGGATGTAATTGGCGTTCAGCACGGCATCGCCTGACACCTGCCTAAGGCCGTCGGCGCCATGGCTCAGGATATAGGCCATGGCGCGAGTGAACATGCCCATCTGGCCGTGAAAGGCAGTCATGCGGCCAAAGCTGCTGCCGTGATGCTCACCCGCCGTTTCTTCCTCGACCAGCGTGAAATGATCGCCCTGGCGCTCCACGAACGGCAAGGGCGCGAACGGCGTCAGGGCGTCGGAGAAGACCACCGGACCCGATCCGGGCCCGCCGCCGCCGTGGGGCGTGGAGAAGGTCTTGTGGAGGTTGATGTGCATCGCATCGATGCCGAGGTCGCCCGGCCGCACGCGCCCCACGATCGCGTTGAAATTGGCGCCGTCGCAGTAAACGAGCCCGCCTGCCGCGTGGACCGCTTGGGAAATGGCGAGCATGTCAGGCTCGAACAGCCCGCATGTGTTGGGATTGGTGATCATCACGCCCGCCACGTCCGGCCCGAGCCGCGCCTTCAGCGCCTCGAGATCGACCCGGCCGCGCTCGTTGGCCGGAATACTCTCGACGCGGTAGCCGGCAAAGGCGGCCGTTGCCGGATTGGTGCCGTGCGCGCTCTCGGGGACCAAAATCACCTCGCGCGCATCGCCCCGAGCTTCGAGAGCGGCGCGGATCGCAAGCAGGCCGCAAAGCTCACCATGCGCGCCGGCCTTGGGGCTCATTGCAACGCTGTGCATGCCAGTGAGGGTAACGAGCCAGCCGCCCAGCATCTCGATCAGCGCCAGCGCGCCTTGCACGGTGTCGGTGGGCTGCAGCGGGTGGATGTCGGCAAAGCCGGGCATCCGCGCCACCTTCTCGTTGAGCCTCGGATTGTGCTTCATCGTGCAGCTTCCGAGCGGAAACAGCCCGAGATCGATCGCATAATTCTGGCGGCTGAGGCGGGTATAATGCCGCACCGTCTGTGGCTCGGAGAGGCCGGGAATCCCGATCGGCCGATTGCGCTCCAATCCGCCGAGACGGCTTTCCACCTTCGGCGCCTCAGCGAAATCAACTCCGGTGCCGCCGCCTTCTTCCATTTCGAAGATCAGCGGCTCTTCCAGCATCAGCGCACGATTGCCGGTGAAGGTGCCCGTCTGAGCGCCTTCGCCGTTCGCAGCGCCCAGATTGGGCCGCCATCCGCTCGAATTCTTGGTCATGCCCCAGCTCCTTCCATCAGACACTCCTCGAGCGCCCGGGAAAGCGCCTCGACGTCTTGATCCGTGACTGTTTCAGTGACGGCGACAATCAGGCCCTTCGCCAGTGATTCCACGCCAGGATAAAGGCGTCCCAAGGACACGCCGCCGAGTAGGCCGCGATCAGCCATGGCCCGGACCACTGGCCGCGCCTCCCTCGGAAGGCGCAGCGTGAATTCGTTGAAGAAGGCACCGCTCACCAGCTCTACCCCGGGCACCTGTGCCAGCCGGTCGGCCGCGGCCACGGCCTTGGCGTGGTTGAGCTCGGCAAGCTGGCGCAGCCCCTTTTCGCCCAGCAGCGTCATGTGGATCGAGAAAGCCAGTGCGCACAGGCCGCTATTGGTGCAGATGTTCGATGTGGCCTTTTCGCGGCGGATATGCTGCTCGCGTGTCGAAAGCGTCAGCACGAAGCCGCGATTGCCGTCGGCGTCCACCGTCTCGCCGCAAAGGCGGCCCGGCATTTGGCGAACGAATTTCTCCTTACAGGCGAAGAGGCCGACATAGGGTCCCCCGAAATTCAGGCCGACGCCGATCGCCTGGCCTTCGCCGACGACGATGTCCGCACCCATTTCGCCCGGGCTCTTTATCAGGCCAAGCGCGACCGGTTCCGTCACCACCGCGATCAGCAACGCGCCCGCTTGGTGGGCCCGTTCCGCCAGCTGGGAGAGATCCATCACATGGCCGAGGATGTTCGGGTACTGGACCACGACGGCGCTCGTCTCGCCGTCGACGCCGGCGAGCAGCCGCTCCATGTCGTCACCGGGTGCGCCGGCGGCCAGCTCCGGAAGCGCAACGTCGAGACGATCGCCGGTGAAGCGCGCCATCGTCTGCGCGACCGAGACGTAATGCGGGTGGAGCCCGGCTGAAAGGATCGCCTTGCCGCGCTTGGTGATGCGGCGGGCCATTACGATCGCCTCCCAGCAGGCGGTCGAGCCGTCATACATGGACGCGTTGGCGACGTCGCAGCCGTAAAGGCGAGCGACCTGCGTCTGGAATTCGAACAGCGCCTGCAAAGTGCCTTGCGCGATCTCCGGCTGATAGGGTGTGTAGCTCGTCAGAAACTCGCCGCGCTGAATGAGATGATCGACGCTCGAGGGTATGTGGTGCTTGTAAGCGCCGCAGCCGAGAAAGAAGGGCACCTCAGCGGCGACGAGATTTTGCCGTGCGAGCGCGCCAAGCTGCCGCTCCACTTCCATCTCGGTCGCATGGTCGAGAAGACCCTCGACCTTTCCCGAAAGGCGGGCGCTTTCGGGCACGTCCACGAACAGGTCCTCGACCGAGCTCGCCCCGATCGCACGGAGCATGGCCTGCCGGTCGGCTTCAGCCAAAGGTAGGTAACGCATCTAAAGGGGCTTTCTCATGGTGAAGCGGAGGCGAACATAATCGGCGAACCAGCTTCCGTCCGGACGCTGGAGCTTGGGCGCGAGGCGGCGCTCGACGGCGAGGGCAACCTCCACACGGTGGCTTTCGGGAACCTCCGCAACGTCCATCCAGCCGCTGCGGAAGGTAAGCACCCAGGCCGCAATGCCGGTCGGGAGCGGAGTCACTCGCGGAATGAGCTGCGCCTGTATGTCGCTGAAGCCCGCCTCCGCATAGAGGCGGCTGAACTCCTCGACCCCTGGATACCATTGGGGATCCTCCGGAGGCAGTGAATAGCCGCGCTCCGTCAGCTCCGCCCGGATGCCGGTGCGCAGCGTCTCGATATTGCCCATCCCGCCCATCTCGCCGACGAAACGGCCGCCGGGCTTCAGCACGGAATAGAGGCCGGTCGCCACCGCCTTCGGATCGAGCATCCAGTGCAAAGCGGCGTTCGAGAAGGCGGCATCGAATTGGCCGAACCTCAGCGCCTGCCCGGCAAGATCGAGCGCCTGGGCATCGGCGACAAAGGCGTCGATCCCCCTGGCCCGCGCCGCCTCGACCATTTCCGGCGAAGCATCGAGGCCGATCACCCGCGCGCCGGCATCGACGATCTGCTGCGTGAGAACTCCGTCGCCGCAGCCGACGTCGAGGATCAGCTCGCCGGGCTGCGGGTCGAGCAGCGACAGCGCCGCCGCGCCAAGCGCGGGAACGAAGGCCGCGTTGTCGGCGTAATCCGATGCCGACCAGCGGGAGGAAGCGTTGATCGTCACTGGCTCTCGCAGAAGCTTCGATAGGCGTCCGCGTCCATCAGCCCCTCGAGCTCGCCCGGATTCGACAGGCGCAGCCTGAAGAACCAGCCCTCCCCTTCGGGATCGCTGTTGACCAATGAGGAATCCTCCACCAGCGCCTGATTGCCCTCCACAACCTCGCCCGAGACCGGGGCGTAAACGTCGGATGCGGCCTTGACGGATTCGACCACGGCCGCTTCGCTGCCCTTGCTGACCTGCCGTCCAGCTTCCGGCACTTCGACGAACACGACGTCGCCAAGCTGGGCCTGGGCGAAGTCGGTGATGCCGACGGTCGCGATGTCGCCGTCGACCCGGATCCACTCATGCTCTTTGGTATAATGAAGGCTCATTTGGCAGCTCCCTTGCGATGGTAGCGGTGCGGGACGAACGGCATCGGAACAATCCGTGCCTCGAAGATCTTGCCGCGCTGGGCGAGCGTCACGGTTCCGCCCGCTTCGGCCGACGCGGTGGGGACATAGGCCATTGCGATCGGCGCCTCGAGCATTGGCGAGAAGCCGCCGCTGGTGACCTTGCCCACCTCATTGCCTTCACCGTCGACGACGATGGCGCCTTCGCGAACCGGCTGGCGGCCGACCACGGCAAGCCCGACGCGGCGCCGGATGGTGCCCTGCTCCAATTCTTTCGATATACGGAACCACCCTGGGAAACCGCCCTCGGCCCGGCGACGCTTGGAAATGGCGAAACCGAGATCGGCCTCGATCGGGGTCGTGGTCGGATCGAGGTCGTGGCCGTAAAGCGGCAAGCCCGCCTCGAGCCGCAGCGAATCTCGCGCGCCGAGCCCGACCGGTTTCACTTCCGGCTGCTCGGCGAGGAGATCAGCCACCTCAGCAACCACGCTTGCAGGGACGGAAATCTCGAACCCATCCTCCCCGGTATAGCCGGAGCGGCTGATCCAGGCCGCGATGCCGCCAAGCTGGAAGGCCCCGCCGGTCATGAAGCTCAATTCCTCGACCCCTCGCGCGACACGCGACAAGGCCTCAACCGCTTTCGGGCCCTGCAGGGCAAGCAGCGCCTGCTCCTTCATATGGTCCAGCACCACGCCGGCCGGCAGCCGTTCGCGAAGATGCTCGATATCGGCGTGCTTGGTGGCCCCGTTCACCACCATGTAGAAGTGATCGCCGCGGCGCGTGACCATCAGATCGTCGAGGATGCCCGCGTCCTCCGTCAGCAGCAGCGAATAGCGCAGCCTGCCTTCCTTGAGGATCGCAAGGTCGCCCGGAAGCAGGCTCTCCAGCCCCTTTTCCGCGCCGGCACCCGCGATGATCAGCTGGCCCATATGGCTGACGTCGAACAGCCCCGCCGATTCGCGGGTCCAGCGATGCTCGGCGATGATGCCTTCATATTGGATCGGCATCGAATAGCCGGCGAACGGAACCATTCTGGCGCCTCTCGCGCGATGCCAGCTGTCCAGCGGAAGAATCGTGTCGGCGTCGCTCATGTCCAGTCTCCAAAGGGCGCCGCAACATCATCCGGAAGCCGGATTTTTCGCCGCGAACATTCCCCCTCTGTCACTGGACCTGAGAGCTTTCGCGCGCCCGTGACGGACGGCTTACCCCTTCGGTGGGGCCGGCGGACCGGCCCGCTTTCCAGAGTGTCTAGCGCCGCGCGGTCCCTTTTGCCTGAGAGATTCCGGGGTGGTTGCTCCTTCGGCGGCGACGGATTCAAGCCCGCCACTCTCTCCCGCGCGTCACCCGGCTAGATCCCATCGAAGTGGTACTTCGATGGGGACCCGACCCGGCTAAATCCCATCGAAGTGGTACCTCGATCGGAACCCGAGAAGGCCGGCGACAGGGGCGCTCTGGAGGTTGCCCGCGTCCAAGTCAACGCTCCAGACCAAGAGTGGAGAGATCGTTCAGTCTGAATCAGCCTAAAACGTGGATCTTGGTCTTACTGATAGTCCAGAAGCTTAGCGCGTAGCGTTGTAGGCGAGCTGCTCGGGGGTAAGCTGGAAGCCGACCAGGAACTCGAAGCTCGCCCGGGTGACCGCAGCGCGAACCGTGGGGTCGGCCATCGGATCGAGAGCGGCATCGGCATCCCCCGGCTTGCGCTCGCGCGTGATCTGGCGGCGTATGTCCTCGGGGAGGGTCGCCGCCGAGCGCAGCACCTGCGATTGGGCAGTTGCGGACGTGCTCGCGCGCTCCTGTCCATCCGCGAAGCGCAGTGCGACACGGCCGATCCGCTTCGACACGACATTGGTCCCGCCCTGCACCACGGTCGCGAAATAAGGCAGCACCACCTCCCGAGCACCGCTCGTGTTGCGGCGCTGGCCGTGCACCTCGAAGGTCGCGTTGCTGACGATATATTCGCCGCTGTCGTCACACGTGCTGCGCACGTTGGTGATGTGAGCGACCACGTCGATTGCGGCCGCGGTGCGGCTATTCTCCGGATTGAACAAGGTGATGTCGCCGGTCGCAGCCGGGATCGCCACCGCCGGGCAGGCGGTCCGGGTCGTGATGATGCCCGCCGTCGTCAGCTCGCCTTCCCGGGCGCAGCCGAGCAGTGCGAGCGAAACAAGTGCGGAAAGTGCAACTTTGGGGTTGATCACGAACATCGGTCCTCAAACATAAGCGGGAGCGGGTGGCCCTGCCCGAAGGGAGGATCATAGGAAGCGGGTTTCAAGCCTGCAAGCAATCCAGTAGAGAGCCCTGCCATGGCGGCATCGAAACGACCCCTGAAACTGCTGATCGCAGCGCCGCGCGGATTCTGCGCGGGGGTGGACCGCGCCATCACCATCGTGGAGCTGGCGCTCGAGCGCTATGGCGCTCCGGTCTATGTGCGCCACGAGATCGTGCACAACAAATTCGTGGTCGACAGCCTGAAAGCCAGGGGCGCCGTGTTCGTAAAGGACCTCGATCAAGTTCCCGATGGGGTTCCGGTGGTGTTTTCGGCGCACGGCGTGCCCAAGGCGGTGCCGGCCCGCGCCGAGGAGCGCGGGCTTTCCTATCTCGATGCTACCTGTCCGCTCGTTTCGAAGGTGCACCGCCAGGCGGAGCGTCATATCGAACGCGGACGACACATCCTGTTCATCGGTCATGGCGGCCATCCCGAGGTGATCGGCACGTTTGGGCAAGTTCCCGAAGGCAAGATGACCCTGGTGGAAACCGCCGAGGACGCTGAGCGCATCACGCCGGCCGATCCGGAGAACCTGGCCTTTTTGACGCAAACGACGCTGTCCGTGGACGACACGGCGGAGATCGTCGCGATCCTGAAGCGCCGCTTTCCCGGCATCACCGCCCCGAAGAGCGAGGACATTTGCTACGCGACTTCGAACCGGCAAGCGGCGGTGAAGGAAATTGCGGGCCAATGCGACGCCTTCCTGGTGATCGGAGCGCCCAACAGCTCGAACTCGCTTCGGCTGGTTGAAGTCGCCGAGCGCGAGGGCATTCGCGCGCAATTGGTCCAGCGCGCTGCGGACATCGACCTGGCTTGGCTGGAGGGGGTCGACAGACTCGGGCTCACGGCGGGCGCGTCCGCTCCGGAAGTGCTGGTGCGCGAAGTGGTGAATTTCCTTGCCCAGCATTTCGAACTCGACGAGCAGCCGGTTGCTGGCGTCGAAGAGCGGATGGTCTTCAAGCTGCCGCGTGGCCTCGAAGCGGCCTGAGCAGCAGGATCACATGATGGCAGAGGTCGAGATTTTCACCGATGGCGCTTGCAAGGGCAATCCGGGACCCGGCGGTTGGGGAGCAGTGATCCGCTCGGGCGCGCACGAGAAGGAATTGTCGGGCGGCGAGCCGCTGACCACCAACAACCGGATGGAACTGCTCGCGGCGATCAGGGCCCTGGAGGCGCTGAAGCGGCCCTGCCAGGTGAGGCTTACCACCGACAGCGTCTATGTGCGCGACGGCATCACCAAGTGGATCTTCGGCTGGCAAAAGAACGGCTGGCGCACGGCCGACAAGAAACCGGTCAAGAATGCGGAGCTCTGGCAGGAGCTGCTCGATGCCGCGCGGCCCCACCGGGTCGACTGGCGCTGGGTGAAGGGCCATGCCGGGCATGCGGAGAATGAACGCGCCGACAAACTCGCCTGCGACGCAGCGCTTCAGTTCGCGAACCGCTCCGCGAGATAGGGCGTGGGGTCGATCCCGGCGACCATCGGGTCCGGAGGGGATCCCAGCAGCAGGCAAGCCGCAAGCTTCGCGGCTGCGGGCGCGGTTTGGATGCCGAAGCCGCCCTGCCCCGCGCACCAAAAGAAGTCCCGCGAGCCCGCTGCGAAGCCATAGACGGGGAGTCTATCGGGCGCGAAGCTCCTGAGCCCGGCCCATTTATGTTCGACCCGCTCCACGCGCCAGTCCACCACCTGCTCGAACTGGTGGATTGCGAGTGCGACGTCATGTTCCTCGGCGGCGGAATCGCAGGCATCGCAGGCGGTCTCGTCGTGCGGGCTCAGCCAGAGCCGGCCGGCCTCGGGCTTGAAATAGAAGCGTCCCATTGCATCGATGACGAGCGGCAGGACCGCCGGCGCAGGAGGATCAACCCTGAGCTGAGCGATCGTGCGGCGGTAGGGCTGGATGCCGAGCGGCCGCTCACCGGCCTTAGCGGCCACCTCATCCGCCCACGCGCCTGCGGCATTGACCAGGATGTTCGCCCGCATGGGGCCTGCCGAAGTGTCGACCGACCAGCCGTCCGCCGTCCGCTGCGCTGAAAGCAGGCGCGCGTCGGTCACAAGCCTGGCACCCCTCAATCGCGCACGTCGCAAATAGGCCGCGTGGAGGGCGGCGACGTCAATGTCGGCGCAAGTCGGTTCGGAAAGGCCGCTCTGCCAAGCAGACTTCAGGCCCGGAATGAGCCGTTCCAGATCGCGGCGGGCCAGCGGCTTCATTCGCACGGCCGTGTCCCGGAACTCGCGGAACATGCGGTCGAGAGCGTCCCGCCCCCCGTCATCGGCAATATGGAGCGCGCCGCGCGGGCCGAGGAAGGGCCGGTCGTGAAAATCGGCCGGCGGAGAGGCAAGGAAGCCCCCGGATGCCGTCGTCAGCGGCTGCACGAGCGGCCCACCATAGCTTTCCGACCAGAAGGCGGCTGACCGCCCGGTGGAATGATAGCCGGCATGCGCTTCCGCTTCGATGATCAGCACGGACGCCTGTCCGGCGAGTTCGGCAGCGAGGCTCGCCCCTGCCATTCCGGCGCCCACGACGAGGATGTCGGCATCCAAGCTCATACGGGCACATGAGCATCTAGAAAGCCGTCGATCCGCGCCAGCGCATCGAGGCGCACGGGATCGGATTCACGCAGAAGCTCGTGGCCGGCATCCGGATACATGATCAGCTCGGCTTCAGGGAGCAGTCCGGCCGCCCAACGGATTGCGGCCGCACTGACGAGCCGGTCACGTTCGGTTCCAAGGAGCATGACCGGGACATGAACTGCTCTGAGCTTGGCGGGCGTGAGC
>JALYGI010000585.1 GCA_030777185.1 Pseudomonadota bacterium | reverse complement strand
GCCTTGCCGGCCTTCAGCGCCACGGCGGCAAAGCCGGTAATGAACATCACCCGCATGGCGGGGGCGATCAGGGCCGCCTTCTGGGCAAGCTCGATGCCGTCCATCTCGGGCATGACAATGTCGGTGAGGAGCAGGTCGAAACTGCTCTTCTCGAGGAGCGCCAGCGCCGTGGTGCCGCGATCGACCGCCTCGACACCATAACCGACGCGCTCAAGCGCACGCGCCAGATAGTGGCGCATGGACTCGTCGTCTTCGGCCAGAAGGATCCTGATCATCCACTCCCCGGGGCAGCCTATCGGCCACCTCCGCGGCGCCGACGCCCCCTCTTATGCCCGAACCCCTTAAGATATTCCAGCCGCCGAAAGATTGATCTGCATCGGCCTTGAACAATTGCGGGACACTCTTGGCTCTCGTAACGTTGTGCGCAGCAATGGCCGATTCAGCCGCCGAGCCCCCGTTCCTGCGCCTTGGTCCCGAAGCGCCCGCGTCCCCGGTGGTGCTTTCGGTGCCGCATGCCGGCCGCGCTTATTCGGCCGCTTTGCTCCGCTCCTCCCGGCTTCCCTTGAAAACACTCGAGTCGCTCGAGGACCGGCTCGTCGACCGGCTGATCTGGCGAGTCCAGGGGACCGGCGCGGTTGTGCTCGTGGCGCGGGCCCCTCGCGCCGAGATCGATCTCAATCGCGACGAGCGCGAGATCGATCCCTCGATGATCGTGCCGCCGCCGCCGAGCCGGACAGTCCTGCAATCGCCGCGCAGCCGCGGCGGGCTTGGTGTGGTGCCCTCCCGGATCACCGGCGCCGGGCCGATCTGGAAGCAAAGGCTGCCGGCACATGAGCTGTCACACCGCATCGCCGCCATCCACGCGCCTTATCATGCTGCGCTCGAAGCCGCCCTGCTCCAGGCCCGCGACCGGTTCGGATCGGCCATCCTGCTCGATTGTCATTCGATGCCGCCGCGCGAGTTCGGCGGCGGGCCGGGCATCGTCTTCGGCGACCGGCACGGCACCAGCATCGCGCCCGCGCTTGAAAGTGCGGCAATCAGCGCGGCCGAGGCGGCGGGCTATGAGGTCGCCTGCAACGCGCCTTATGCAGGCGGCTACATCACTGCCCGGCACGGGCAGCCGGACGCCGGAATCCACGCCTTGCAGATCGAGATCGACCGCTCGCTTTATCTCGACCCCGAGCTGCGGGAGCCGGGGCCGGGCTTCGATCAGGTCGCGCGCATGCTGGAGGCGGTCGTCTCGGCGCTCGCTGCCAAGGCGATGGAGCCGCCCCAGGCGATCGCCGCCGAATAAAAAAAGACCACCTCACAAGAAGTGAGGTGGCCCAGGTTCAGGGAGGAACGCCCGAATCGGGCGTGACGCGCCGCCGCAAAGGGGGGTGCAACAACGCGCTAATTACGAATTTAAGAGCTGGCCGTCGGGTTTCAACCCCAGTAATTTCCGCAGGTTAGCGGCTATGCGGGTCGGCGGCGCTGCAGCTCTGCTATTGCAGAAAGGTCGACAGCGCTCGTCACACGTTCTCCATCTGCGGCATGGCCGGCATTTGCGGGCCCTTACCCTGCCGCACCTGCTTGGAGAAGATCTCGGGCACCAGTGCCAGCGAGAACAGGTGCGCCAGCGCCAGCTGGAGAATGCCGTTCTGGTTGATCTTCCTGAGCTCGTCGCCGCGCAACTCGCGGAACTTCTCCTCGGCTACCATTTGGAAGCCGCGATAGACGAAGGGCTGGTCCATGCCGGCTACCTGCACCGAGGCTTCGCCATCGATCAGCAGGCCGCTATCCTTTAGCTCGGCCATGAAGGCGGTGGTCCGCTGCGCGGAAAGCTCGAACTCCTCGCAGAATTTCAGGATGGCGGTCGTGGTCTCGCTCACCTGGCCATTGTCGAACAGCGGATTGCCGTCCTCATAATCCCCCACCAGCCCGCTGTGGGGATCGAAGCAGAGCGACAATTCGTCGGCATCGGGGTTGATCCGGGCGAGCATGAACGGATAGCGGCGAATATAGGCAGGCACATAGGTCTCGCCGAGCAGCTTGCCGTCCGCGTCGACAAACACATTGACGCCCTCGTTGAGCCCCATCAACGCCAGGGGCACCGGATTTTCGCCGACCGAGAAGACGATCGGATAGAAACGCTGCGCGGTGACGAATTCGTCTATCGTGATCGGAACCGCATGCGTCCCGGCGAGGAAGGGTGCGCTTTCCGCCGCGCGCGTCTTGTAGCTGCTGTGAACGCTGCTCGAAAGCGGCTCCAGGCCGTTGTAGAAAAGCGGAAGGTTGGCCGGCGCTGCGGTCGCCATGTATCGTCTCCATCATCGGCTTGAGGAGCGGCCTATGATGCCGCCCGGCTTCGCGGGCGATGTCTATGGGCGAAGCCGCTAATCTGCAAGAGATGATGGACTTGCGCCGTCGCCCGCTGAGTGGGGTGGAGGCTCCACCATGTCGGCGGGCGGGACGAGCTTGCCGGGATTCATGATGCCGTGCGGATCGAGCGCCCGCTTGATCGCGCGCATCGCGCCGAGCCGGGCAGGATCGCCCACCCGCGCGAGCTCCGACAAGCGCATCTGTCCGATCCCATGCTCCGCCGAGATCGAGCCGCCGGCCGCCATCACAAGATCGTGAACGAACGATGTGACCTGAGGCGCCTGCTCTTCGATCCAGCGCGGCGCGTCGCCCGGAGCGCGAACGTTGAAATGAACATTGCCGTCGCCGAGATGGCCGAAGGCAATGACGCGCGTGCCGGGAAAGCGGCCTTCCACCGCCGCCGCCGCCTCCACCATGAAGCCGGGCATGGCGGCAATCTCGACCGAGATGTCGTGCTTGGCGGCCGGCCCGTCCTTTTGTTCGGCTTCCGAGATGCTCTCGCGGATCCGCCAGAAGGCCTCCGCCTGCGCCTCGCTCGAGGCGATTGCCGCATCCTCGATCACTCCCGTTTCCAAAGCCGCCATCAGCGCGCGCCCAAGCGCCTTTTCGGGGCTCGGCGCCACCATCGGCGCCGCCACCTCGACGAGCGCGTGCCATTCGTGCGGTCCCGAGAGCGGCGCCCGGGTTCCTGCTATATGATCCAGAACCAGGTCATGAGCCGATCTCGGCACCAGCTCGAAACTTTCAACGGCTTCGCCCATCGCGTTCTCAAGGAACCGAAGCAGCTCGAGCGCCTTTTCCGGCGAGGCCAGGCCGATCCAGGCGACGGAGCGGGACCCGACCGCCTCCACCAGCCTGAGGTTCGCGGCCGTGACGATCCCCAGCGTCCCCTCCGCACCGATCATCAGCTGCTTGATGTCGTAGCCGCGATTGTCCTTCTTCAGCGGCGCAAGGCTGCTGAACAGGCTGCCGTCAGGCAGCACGGCCTCGAGACCTTGAACGAGGCTGCGCATTGTGCCGAACCGAAGGACCTGCGTTCCGCCCGCATTGGTCGAGATAAGCC
>JALYGI010000584.1 GCA_030777185.1 Pseudomonadota bacterium | reverse complement strand
CTACGAGGCTGCGGCCGGGGCGCTCACCGCCGCGGCCGCCCGGGGCGAGGTGGTGGTCGTAAACCAGCGAGACCTTAAGACGGCGCGGCGGTCGCTGTTCGGCTTCAGCCTCCCAGGGGTGCCGTTCTTCGGCGGCGATGACAGTCAGGATAAGGAGCAAAACGAGGTGGAGGCGAAGGTGCGGTCGGGCCAGATGCTCGCGGACGGCAAGTGGCTCGTCATCCTCGACACCGGCGCCACATGGCAGACCACCGAAGCGACGAGGGGAGAGCCCGCGCCCAAGCGAGGGGAGATCGTGCGGATCAAGAAGGGAGCTCTTGGAAGCTACGTTTTTTCAGTGGAGGGCGGCCGCAAGCATAGGGCCATGCGGCTCCGCTGAACGGAGCTCCTCCGACTGTTGCTGAGGGCACAGGCCTGGGCGCCCGAGGCTAGCTCCGAGGCGCTCCGGCAGTGGCGCGGGTCAAATAATCTTGAACACCGTCACGAGTGCCATTCTGGAGCTTCACCCACTCGCGCTTCGTCATGCAAATCCGCTCCTTCCGCACCCGCGACCCGACCACGTTGTAGCGCCTGCAGACGACACTCTCCATGTCGGAGGGTTCCTTCACCGAAGGCACCGGAGCCATGGAAGGGGCGGGAGTGGAAAAAGAGGCTAAAATGATGATGGACAAAGTAAAGCTTCGCATCCTGAGGCTCCTCGTGGGCAACGAGCAACTCGCACCCATCCCGCCGGCTGCACATTAAGCCGCCGGCGCGGCGACTAAAGCAGCGAACCTGATATCATCTCGCCGGTCGCTGATCAATATACCCGACGAGAGCGGCGGCCGCCAAATCGTATCACAGCGCGGCGGGGGTGTGGATCTGAGCGAGCCAACGGGTAGACAGAAAGCGGCTTAGCCGCCATCGTTTGCGCATGCAGGCACTCGACGTAAACGCCCTGTTCGCGCGCGCCGAGCAGGCCTTCGCCGCTGGCCGGATCGATGCAGCGCGTGCTGACCTTACCCAGGTGCAGCGGCTGGCGGGCGATCATCCGGCGGTGCTGCACCTGCTGGCGCTGGTCGAAAAGAAGCTGGGCAAGACGGAGAGCGCGCGCTCAGCGTTTGCCAAAGCGCTTCGGCTCGACCCGCGAAACGCCGAGATCGCCATGAATGCCGGCAACTTCTACAGCGGCTGCGCGAACTACGAATCGGGTCTCGCGGCTTATGAACAGGCCTTGGCGGCTAAGCCCGCCCACCTTCCCGCGATGCGCGGGCGGGCGCTTTGCCTCGCGCGGCTGAGCCGGAGCGATGAGGCACGCACGGCTTACCGGCGGGCTGTGGAACTGGCTCCAGCGGATGCGAAGACATGGATCGCACTCGGCGCGTTCGAGCGGGACGAGGGCAATCTCCAGGCCGCGGCGGCGTCCTTCGATCGGGCGCTGACGCTCGCTCCCACGACACCGGCTGCGGTTCACGGCCGCGCACGCGTGGCGTTGGAGCGTGGCGAGGAGGACGCGGCACGGCGCTTCGCCGAGGCCGAGCGCCTGCTTCCCGACGATCCGCAGGTAGCACTCGGCGCGGCAGAGGCCGCTGTGGCAGTCGATCAGGAAGACGCATTGCGGAGGCTCAAGGCCGTGATCGCCCGCTTCCCCGATTGGGCCGAGCCACAGGCTGCCCTTGCGCGGCTTCGCTGGGAACGGGGAGAGCGCGAGACGTTCACGGCGGCGCTCGAGGCGGCGCTGGCGGAGCGGAATAGGAATGCCGACCTCTGGCGCACCCTTGTCCGCGCCCTGAGCGGAGTGGACCGGCACATCGCGGCCGCCGATGCCGCCGCCCGGGCGCGCGCGGCACTTGGCACCGATCCCCTGTTCCAGCTGCTCGAGGCCGCCAATGCGAGCGAGGGTGGCGATCTTCGCCGCGCCGACGCCTTATTCGCGGTGCTGCCGCCGGTAGACGGATCGCAGGTCGCCGAGGCGCGCCACCGGCTGAAGAGCGGCGATCCGGACCGGGCGGAAGAGCTGCTCGACACAGCTCGCGAGCAGGCGCCGGAAGATGTCGCCGCCTGGGCTTGGACCGGCCTCGTCTGGCGCGTGAAAGGGGATGATCGCGCAGAGTGGCTTTACCGGCCGCGGCAACTGGCCCGCCCCATTGACCTCGAGATCGACCACCACGAGCTGGAGGCGATCGCCACGGAGATCGTGAAACTGCATCATGCGGTGAGCTTCCCGATCGGCCAGTCGCTTCGCGGCGGCACTCAGACGCGGGGGCGCCTGTTCGACCGGCCGGAGGAGCCGGTGGCGCGGCTGCGGGAGTCCATCATGGAGGCCCTACACGCCTATTGGGCGGCGCTTCCGGGCGAGGACTCCGCCCATCCCCTGCTCCGCCAGCGCAATGCCGCGCCGCGCCTTGGCGGCTCCTGGTCGGTTCGGCTCACCGACGGCGGCTTCCATGTCGCGCATATCCACCCCCTCGGATTGCTTTCGTCGGCCTGCTATCTGCGTCTGCCACCGGCGCGGGAGGGCGGGGAAGGATGGCTCGAGCTTGGACGCGCGCCCACGGACATGGGGCTAGACCTACCACCGCTGCTGACGATTGAGCCGCGGCCGGGGCGACTCGCCCTGTTTCCCAGCTACATGTTTCACGGAACCGTCCCTTTCCAGGAGGGCGAGCGCCTAACCGTGGCCTTTGACATCGTGCCGCGATGAGCCCAGCCGATAATCGGGAGATCTGGGGCAGGTTCTGGGAGGCGCGTAGGCCGGGGGACGGCACCAGCTGCCCAGCCGGCGCGCTTCAGGAGATCCATGCGGCGCAGCGGCACCTCTGGCAGGCTTTTGCGCGCAGCCTGAGCA
>JALYGI010000583.1 GCA_030777185.1 Pseudomonadota bacterium | reverse complement strand
GCCAATGCCGGCAATTATCCGCCATGCTCGCGCACCGTCACCGACAGCTGCATCCAGACCAACGAACGCGGCATGCGGCGCAGCCGCGCCCGTCGCCGCTGACAACGAGCAAAAGGGGGCGGGCTTGTTCCGCCCCCTTTCGCGTCATGTCCTTGAGGTCGGCGGTTGAGTCCTCGGCTCAGGCGAGGCGGATTCTTCCGCCGCCGAATCGATTGAACAAAAGCCAAGCGAGTCTCGTTTACCATGCAGCGCCGGCATCGCCTGCGCCGTCAGGGCTGTTTGCCCGGGGCTCTCCTTTCTGAGCGCCCATGGAAGGAGATAGAAATGAAAGCACTTTTGTTCGCCGCAGCCATTTGTGTGAGCGGCATCGCCATCGCTCAGAATACGAGCAGTCAGGACACAAACACCACCGCGACGCAGGGCACTGACACCACAACCCAAGATACTGCTCAGCCGAGCGGCCAGACAGTCGATGATCCGTCACAGAGCACCGGTCCGCAGGGGGTCACGCAGCAGGGCACCGATCCGAGCGGGCAAGCGACTCCTCCCGCCGGCACCAACCAGCCGCCAACGGGAACGGGCATGGCGCAGCCGATGCCGAACCAGCAGGCTGCCTTCACGCCGCGCCCCGCGGCTGGAGAATATCCTCCCTGCTCCCGCACCGTGACCGACAGTTGCGTCCAGACCTACGAGCGCGGCGTTCGCCGCTCGCGCACGCGTCGCCGCTAGACCAAGACCCTTTCAGGCCGCACCAGCCTGAAAGGTGAAATTGGTTTTGCTGGAGGTCGAAACACGAAAAGGGCTGACGGTTAGCGCCGTCAGCCCTTTTCAATGCACCACATCGGCCAAGTCACCTCACCGGGACGCGTGCTACTGCAGAGCAGTGGCAGCAGCGACGAGCGCCCGGGGCGCAAGGAATGATCGTCCGCCCCAGGGTCAGAAAATGCCAGAAGCGTCGGAACCGCGCCAGCAGCGAGACTTGCCCGCTGGTCCACGCCTTGCCATCAGCCACGCCAGGTCAAGGGCAGAAGGGCACACAGCAATGAACATCGATTTCAACGGCAGAGTCGCCATCGTCACGGGGGCGGGCGGCGGTCTCGGCCGCGCTTATGCTCTGGAACTGGCGCGCCGCGGCGCACGGGTGGTGGTGAACGATCTCGGCGGCGCGCGTGACGGATCGGGCAGTTCCGATGCGGCTCAGCGGGTGGTGGAAGAAATCGAAGCGGCGGGCGGCATCGCGATGGCGAACGGCGCCAGCGTCGCCGACGCGGAGCAGGTTGAAGCGTTGGTGGAAAAAGCCAAGGAGCGCTGGGGCTCTGTCCACATCCTCATCAACAATGCCGGTATCCTTCGCGACAAAAGTTTCGCGAAAATGACGATGGAGGAATTCCGGATCGTCGTCGAAGTCCATCTGATCGGCTCGGCCAATTGCAGCAAGGCCGTCTGGGCGACGATGCGGGAGCAGGGCTATGGCCGCATCCTGATGACCACCTCCTCCACCGGCCTGTTCGGCAATTTCGGCCAAGCCAATTATGGGGCCGCGAAGCTCGGCCTCGCGGGCTTCGCCAAGACGCTCCATCTTGAAGGCGCCAAGTACAATATTCGAGTGAACAGCCTCGCCCCCACCGCCGCGACGCGCATGACCGAGGATATCTTCCCGGCTGAGATGCTGGCGGCTTTCAATCCTGAGAATGTGGTCCCGGCAGCCCTTTTCCTGGTGTCCGAGAGCGCACCCTCGAACATGATCGTCGGAGCGGGCGCAGGTGTCGTCCAGGCCTCGTACGTGACGCTGACCCCCGGCTACAAGCTGCCGGAGGGTCGCCGTACGCCCGAAGAGGTGGCGGCGAACTGGGAAAGGATCATCGATCGCGGCGGCGAGATCGTACCGCAGTCCGGCGCTGAGCAGGCGATGCTGATCCTCAAGACCATACAGCGCCAACAGGTGTATTGATTGCGCAATACACTTCCGCTATAGGTTACCTCCTCTAGGGAGGATGGAACATGTATAGCGAAAGCGATCTGGAGGCGGCAGTCGCCGCAGGAGCACTCACGGCGGAAGCAGCCGATGCGTTGAGGAACCACGTGGCCGCGAGCCGCGCGACGCCCGCGGTGGACGAGGAGCATTTCCGGCTGCTGACGGGCTTCAACGACATCTTCGTATCGATCGCGGCGGTCATCCTGCTGCTTGCCATGGGCTGGATCGGGCAGAGCATCCGGGTTGCGGACCCGGGCGCCCCCTCCCCCTTCGCCGGCGCTTTCGTCGCTGCCTCGGCCTGGGGCTTGGCGGAATTCTTCACTCGCAAGCGGCGCATGGCGCTGCCCAGCATTATCCTGCTTCTTGCCTTCGTGGGCGGTGTCTTCGTCGCCGCAATCGGTGTGGCGGCAGCGACTGTTCCCGAAGCCGTCGTGCGTAACAACCAGGCGCTTGTTTCGCTGATCGCCGCCGGCTGCGCGGCACTGGCAGCCGCTGCAGCCTGGACTCACTGGCGGCGATTCCGCGTGCCGATCACGGTAGCGGCCGGCGCTGCCGCAATGGTCGGCGTCGCATTGGGGCTGATCGCCTCCGCCCTCGGCGATACCGGCAATCTCGAGACCATCATGCTGGGGTTCGCGCTGGTGTTCGGTATCGGCGTGTTCCTGTTTGCCATGTGGTGGGATTCGTCCGATCCGACCCGCCAGACGCGCCGCTCGGACGTCGCTTTCTGGCTGCACCTGCTGTCGGCGCCGCTGATCGTCCACCCGGTTTTCGCGCTGCTGGGCCTCACCGAAGGACAGGTGTCCACGCCCGAGGCCGTGATCGTGCTGCTGCTCTATCTGGGGATGGGCTTCACGGCGCTGGCGATCGACCGCAGGGCATTGCTGGTCTCGGCGCTTGCTTATGTGCTTTACGCGCTGAGCAGCCTTTTCGAACGCAATGGCGCAGTTGAACTGAGCTTCGCGCTGACGGCGCTGGTTATCGGGTCCGCGCTGCTGCTGCTCTCCGCCTTCTGGCAGACGGCGCGGCGAAGTGTGGTGAGCACGCTTCCGGCGATCGTTCGGGCCAAGCTGCCCGTCGTGGAGCGGCGCGTCAGCCCCCGACCAGCTTCATAAGTCGGCGTTCGATCGGTGCGAGAACGGGGCCGAGCTCGTGGCCCCGTTTTAGCACCGCTCCATTCTCTCCGATCAGCGCCCACATGCCCTGCTTCGTGCGCAGCGCCGGGCGCTTTTCGATCTTGTACTCGGGGCGTTCGGCGCTGCGGCGAAACGCCCAGAACGATGCGGCATCCTTGCCGAACTCGATCGCATAATCCTTCCACAGGCCGGCGGCGACCATGCGACCATAAAGGTCGGTGATCCGGCCCAATTCGGCGCGATCGAAGCCGATCTGCTGCGGCGGATTTCCAGGTTTTGGAAACGGATGAACGGTACCCATCAGGCGCGGCCGCGCTCCTGGTCCTGGCGCCCCTGGTCCTGAGATCCGCCGCGTTCCCGCTCCTCCGTCAGCTCCGCCAATCTCTTCCTTAACTGCTCGACCTCACATTTGAGGATCTCGAGCTTCTGCGTGGCCGGATCATACACTTCGCTGCAGGGAGTGCCATAGGGAAGGAAGGGGCGGCCATATTGCTCGGCATCGACCAAAGTCTGTCGTGCGGGGATGCCGATCATGGTCGCGCCTTCGGGCACGTCCTTGGTAACAACTGCATTGGCTCCAATGCGGGCACGATGCCCGACGCTGATCGGCCCGAGCACCTGCGCGCCGGAGCCGATGATGACACCATCGCCGATCGTCGGGTGCCGCTTGCCGGCCACGCCGTCTGCAGGATTGGTGCCGCCGAGGGTGACATGCTGATAGATGGTAACGTCGTCGCCAATCTCGGCGCTCTCGCCGATCACCACGAAACCATGATCGATGAAGAAATTGCGCCCGATCACGGCTCCGGGATGGATGTCGATCGCAGTCAGGAAGCGCGCGAAGTGATTGATCAGCCGGGCCAGGAAATAAAGCTCTCCGCGGAACAGCCAATGCGCGAGCCGGTGAAAGCCGAGCGCGAGAACCCCCGGATAAATCAGCACTTCCCAGCGCGAGCGGGCAGCCGGGTCGCGCGCCTTGACCGATTCCAAATAAGCGAACAGCCCTGAACTCATGCAGCAACCCCGCTCCCTTCCGACGGCAAAATAGGCACTCATGGACCGGAATGCCAGCCGAGCCGCTCCGTTTCTGAGATTGAGACTTGCCCCTGAGGAGAATGGCCACCACAGACCGACCTCTAGTCTGCCCCGGCCGGCACGAGGGTCATGTTCGACATATTCGCTCATCCAATAGCCGAGCTCCTGCCCTTCTTCCTTGTGGGATTCGTCGCTCAGATCATCGACGGTGCACTCGGCATGGCTTTCGGCGTGATCGCGAACACGCTCCTGGTCAGCCTCGGAGTGCCTCCCGCCTCGGCATCCGCTGGAGTTCACATGATCAAGAATTTCACCGGCGCCGCCTCCGGGATCAGCCATGTGATCCACCGAAATCTAGATTGGCGCCTGTTCGCGCGGATCCTGGTGCCGGGCCTGATCGGAGGCGTGGCGGGCGCTTGGCTCCTCACCCTGATCAGCGCAGAGACGGCGCGGCCGATCGTGCTCGGCTATCTTTCGCTGATCGGTCTCTTCCTGTTATGGCGCGGTGCGATGCACCGCCATGTCGAGCGGGAGCCGAAAATCGTCGAGCCCCTCGGCCTGGTTGGCGGCTTTCTCGATGCCGCCGGCGGCGGCGGCTGGGGACCAGTCGTTACGTCGAACCTCCTCGTTCAGGGCGCCAATCCGCGCAAGGTAATCGGGACCGTGAACACGGCCGAATTTTTCCTTGCGCTCGCCATTTCGGCCACGTTCGCCGCGACTATCGGGCTGGAAGCCTTTACGGCCGCAACCGCGGGACTGCTGGTCGGAGGTGTGATTGCCGCGCCGCTGGGAGCGCTCCTCGCCAAGCGGATTCAGACGGACCTGCTGCTCACGATGGTTGGCGCCGTGCTGACAGTGACCAGCCTCTACAGCCTTTATCGAGCCCTCACCTGATCTGCTCTTGCGGGCCGCTTCAGACCCGCTGCCGGACCGGGTCCTGCTCCTTCAGAGCCGTGAGCAGGGCCTGATCGCGTCGATAGACGTCTTTCTGGAAGATGATGCCGCCGGGGCCCGGAACGGCGGTCAGGTAGGTGATGTAGACCGGCACTGGCTCGGGAAGGTCAGCCTTTTGCTCGGCTACCCCGGAGTTCGGCACCTCCCGTCCGCGGAACAGCCAGCGTGAGAGCCGCTGCGCATCCTCCACGCGGACGCAGCCGGAGCTCAGCCGCCGGTCGGGCCGCGCGAACGCGGATTTGTCGGGCGTATCATGAAGATAGATGCCGAGCCTGTTGGGTAGCATGAACTTCACGCCGCCCATCGCATTGCCGGCGCCCGGCAGCTGACGCACGCGAACGATTTGGCGGCCGGACGCAACGGCTGCCCAGTCGACCCTGGCAGGATTGAGGATCCGAGCCTGCGGCGTCCAATCGGTGAGCACCTGCAGCCGCTGGCGCCGGATCGTGCCGACGCCTTCGCGGACCGCTCGCTTTGCCACATTGTGCTGCACCAGATCGGGCGGAACATTCCAATAGGGATTGAGCACCGCGAAACGAATAAACCCCGCCAGTTCAGGCGTCTCCATGCCTGGCTTGCCGACGATTGCCCGCATCGTGTCGACCACCCGGCCATGCTCGAACAGCCACAGCCGGGCGCCCGCAGTGTCGACGAGGATGAAGCGCTTGCCCGGATCGGTGGGGATTCGGCGCGCCCGTTCGAGATTGGCGGCGATCAGCCGCTCATAATGCGAAGCGCCGAGGTTCAAGGCCCGGATGGTGGCCGCATCGGCGACGGGGTCCGGCGGCAAAGCATGCACCGCCTTGAAGGTGCGAACGGCCTTGGCGAGCGCCCCATCGAAGGCGCGGCCCTCGCGCAGCCCAAGGCGGCGGCGCAGCAAATC
>JALYGI010000582.1 GCA_030777185.1 Pseudomonadota bacterium | reverse complement strand
TTCCAGCAGGCGGACGGCACCACCAGCCGCAAATATGGCGGCACGGGCCTCGGCCTTTCCATCAGCCGCGAAATCGCTCGGCTGCTCGGCGGCGAGCTGCAGGTGAGATCGAGGCCGGGTGAGGGATCGACCTTCACCCTTTTCGTGCCGATCCAGGCCACCGTGGTGCTGTCGGATACTGCTCCGTCAACCGGCACTCCGGCCCGCTACGAGAATAGCGGCGCCGTCGTGCCGACCGCGGTTCCGATCGATTACGAGGTGAGCGACGACCGCGAGGCTCTGGGCGACGACCCGTTCGTGCTGATCGTCGAGGACGATGCGACCTTCGCGTCGATCCTGCTCGATCTTGCCCGCGAGGCAGGAATGAAGGGTGTTGTGTCGACGGCGGGGGCGGGGACGCTCGCCATGGCGCGCAAGATGCAGCCGGATGCGATCACGCTCGATCTCGGCCTGTCCGACATTGACGGCTTCGTGCTGCTCGACCTGCTGAAGCACGATCCGAACACGGCGATGCTCCCGATCCACGTTATCTCCGGCGCCTCCGAGGTGACATCCGTGACGAACATGGGTGCCTTCGGAGTTACCGAGAAGCCGGCCGACAGGGATGCACTGGCCAAGGTCTTCTCCAACCTTGCCAAGCAGGTCGGCAAGAAGCCGCGCCGCGTGAAGAAGACGGCGCAGGCAAACGATCTGGCGGCATCCACGCGAACCGTTCCGGAGCTTGCCGGCGCGAAGATCCTGATTGTCGACGACGACATCCGGAATATCTACTCGCTGACCAGCGTCCTTGAGAGCTACGACGTGGAAGTGCTCCACGCCGAGCGGGGGCGGGACGGGATCGCGCTGCTCGAGCAGAACCGGGACATCGACATCGGGCTTATCGACATCATGATGCCGGAAATGGACGGCTACGAGACGATGCAGCAGATCCGGACCCGCGACTCCCTGGCGGACGTGCCGCTGATCGCGGTAACGGCCAAGGCGATGAAGGGCGACAGGCAGAAGTGCCTCGATGCCGGCGCCTCTGACTATATCGCCAAGCCGGTCGACATCGAACTGCTGCTCGCGCTGCTTCGGGTCTGGATCGGACGGGCTCGGAGCCGTTCGGACAAGGCAGCGGCTCCCCGGTTGACGCAAACCGCAGCGGAATAATGAATGTCGGCTGAGGGATCTTTACGCCGACCTGGGGCAGTGATCGATGATGAACGATCGGCGGAGGTGCCGATCTCGATAGAGGCGCCGGAGCGGGCACGTGTGCTCGTCGTTGACGACGACGAGCGTAACCTGCTCGCCATCCGAACGGTGCTTGAGGATGTCGCCGACATCGTCGAGGCCGCTTCCGGCGAGGAGGCGTTGCGGCATCTCCTCAGGGGCGAGTTCGCAGTGATCTTGCTCGACGTCTACATGCCGGGCCTCGATGGCTACGAAACCGCGCAGATCATCCGCAGTCGCGAGCAGACCAAGCGCATCCCGATCATCTTCCTGTCGGCTGTGAACAAGGAGACGCAGCACCTCATTCGCGGCTATTCGATGGGCGCGGTTGACTATGTGTTCAAGCCCTTCGAGCCGGTCGTGCTTCGATCCAAGGTGGCGGTGTTCGTGGATCTCTTCACGATGCGGCGGGAGATCCAGCGCAAGGCGCGCCAGGAGCAGCAGCTGCTGGATGCGAACCTGCGCGCCAATGCCGAGCGGCTGCGGGCCGAGCAGGAGCTGCGGCTCGCCCAGCAGCGGCAGGCGGCAATTATCGAATCGCTGCCAATGGTGCTCTATTTGGAGCCGTTAGACACGCTTCCCCGTTTGCCGGCGTTCATCAGCGGCGACTTGGCGAGCATCACCGGCTTCGATCACGACCATATCAAGGCCAATCCCACGATTTGGGCGGACCGGCTGCACGAGGATGATCGGGATAAGGTGCTTGCGGCGCTCAAGGCCCGTAAGGAGACCGGGACCTTCTCGGTCGAGTATCGCTGGCAATGCGCCAACGGCAGCTACAAGCATTTCCACGACCAGGCGGTTCTGCTTCGCAACGCCCAGGGCGTGCCTGTCGAATTCGCGGGAACGCTGGTGGACGTGACCGATCGCCGGTCGCTGGAGAGCCAGCTTACGCAGGCGCGCAAGATGGACGCAATCGGCAAGCTCACCGGCGGCATCGCACACGATTTCAACAATCTGCTGGCGGCCGTGCTCGGCGGGCTCGGCATGATCGAGCGGCGCGTCCAGCTCGATGACGATCAGCACAAGATCCTGACCATGACCCGTCATGCGGCCGAGCAGGGCTCGGAGCTGGTTGGGCGGTTGCTTGCCTTCGCCCGCCGCCAGAACCTCGAACCCGCCCGGATCGAGGTGTCGAAGCTGTCGCGCACCGTCACTGATCTGCTTGCGCACACGTTGGGCGGGCTCGTTGAGCTCGAATGGGAAATGGCGGAGGATCTCTGGTGCGCCTATGCGGACGAGACGCAGCTCGAGCTGGCGCTCATGAACCTCATCATCAATGCGCGCGACGCCATGCCCGACGGGGGCATGATATCGATCTCGGCGCATAACGAGGAAATCGGCGAGGGAAACGACGTGGCGCTTCCTGCCGGCGAGTATCTCGTGCTGGCGGTGCAGGACAGGGGCTGCGGCATCGAGCCTGCCATTCTGGAACAGGTGCTGGAGCCCTTCTTCACGACCAAGGATGTGGGAAAAGGGACCGGCCTCGGCCTCAGCATGGTATATGGTTTCGCTCAACAATCGGGCGGTGGTATCTCGATCAAGAGCGCGGTTGGAAAGGGCACGAGGGTCGAAATCTGGCTCCCGCGCGCGCCGGAGCTGGCCACGGGCGCATCGGAGCGGGCAGCCGAAACCGAGGGACCTGCCGAGGACGTGGATCAGGGCAGCCTCAAGGTCCTGCTCGTCGACGACCATGCGAGCGTGCGGACCACCACCGCCGCCTTGCTCCGGGACCTCGGCCACGCGGTCGACGAGGCGGTCGATGGCCGCGAGGCGGTTTCCCTGCTGGAGAAGGATCCCGGCAGGTTCGATCTCCTCGTGACGGATTATGCCATGCCTCTCATGTCGGGAACCGAACTCATTGACAGGGCGCGGCAGATCCGGCCAAGCCTCCCGGCGCTGATCATCACCGGCTATGCCGACGCGCAGTCGATCTCGCGCCGGCCCGACGATGTGCTGGTGCTCGGCAAGCCGTTCAGCCCCGAGCAGATGAGGGCTGGGATTGCCGCCGTTACTCCGTCGGCGGGTGGATTTGACGGGCCGCTGGTGCAGCCACTGGGGGCGCAGGCCTAAGGCTCTCAAAAAAAGCCCTCACCTGTCGAGGTTCAGGCCGGCTGCAGGCCCCGCTCTCTTCATGTGCGCTCGACATCGCTCGAGGCCAGAAGCTGCCCATTGCCGTCCTCGCCCGAGCATGGGAAAGACCCTTCGAACATTCCCAGGGGAGTGCGTGAAGAGTGGCGATCGATCGGCGGGGTTTCATCGGCATGGCGGGTGCGGCGGCAATGGCCTCCCTGTCTCCTGGTAGGGCATGGGCACAAGCAGCCGAGGCCGAGCTCCGACCGATGACCGGCAATGCCGTCCCGATCGGCGCGGCCGAGCGCCAGGCGCGGATCGAGCGGGCGCAGAGAATGATGCGGGAGAGGGGGCTCTCCGCGATCCTGGTCGAGCCCGGGGCAAGCCTCGTTTATTTCACCGGTGTGCGCTGGAGCCGCAGCGAGCGGCTGACCGGGGCCGTGATCCCTGCCAGCGGCCAGATTGGCGTCTTCACGCCGTTTTTCGAAGAGCCCTCCGTCCGGGAAAGCCTTGCCGTGCCCGCGGACTTGCGCACCTGGAACGAGCATGAGGATCCGCTGCAGCTGGTCGCCCGCTGGCTGGGCGAGAAAAAGCTGGCATCGGGAACGATCGGCGTCGAGGAGACGGTGCGCTATTTCGCCGTGGATGGGCTGCAACGGGCCCTGCCTGGCGCGAGGATCCGTTCGGCCGCTCCGGTGGTAAGGGCGCTCCGAATGATCAAGTCCCCGGCCGAGCTTGCGCTGATGCAGCTCGCCGCGGATATCACTGTCGCGGCCTACCGTTACACCGCTCCCCGTATCCGGCGCGGAATGACTCCGGCCGATATCGGCGCGATCATGAACGGCGCCACGGCCAGGCTCGGGGGGAGGCCGGAGTTCGCGCTCGTCCTGCTCGGCGAGGCCAGCGCTTATCCCCACGGCACCGGCAAGCCGCAGGCGGTGAAGGATGGGGAGGTCGTGCTGATGGACTGCGGCTGCACGGTCGAGGGCTATCAATCCGACATCTCGCGCACATTCGTGTTCGGCGAGCCGACGAGGCGCCAGCGCGAAGTCTGGAACCAGATGCATCAGGGCCAGAGGATCGCATTCGAGGCGGCTCGACTCGGAGTGCCCGCCGGAAGCGTCGACGATGCCGTTCGCGCCTATTATCGGACGCTCGGCTACGGCCCGGATTACAAGCTTCCAGGTCTGCCGCACCGGACCGGCCACGGTATCGGCCTTGAAGGGCATGAGCCCGTGAACTTGGTGCGAGGAGAGAAGACCCTGCTGGCGCCCGGCATGTGCTTCTCGGACGAGCCCGGCATTTACATTCCCGGCCAGTTCGGGATCCGGCTCGAGGACTGCTTCTACATCACGCCGTCGGGACCGCGCTGGTTCTCGACGCCGCCGCCCTCGCTCGACCGCCCGTTCGGGTGAGCTAGCCGGCGGCGCGGCCGCCCATGGCCCGGTA
>JALYGI010000581.1 GCA_030777185.1 Pseudomonadota bacterium | reverse complement strand
AGCCAGTCCCTGGTGATGACGCCGCAGCTCCAGCAGGCGATCCGGCTGCTGGCGCTCTCGAACCTCGAAATTGAAAGCTTCATCGCCGAAGAGCTGGAGCGCAATCCGTTGCTCGATACCGCGGGCGGCGACGACGAGCCGGCCCGCGATGCGCCCGAGCCGGAGATCGTCGGCGAGGAAGGAGCCGAGCCGGAGACGGTTGATGCGCTTGTCGTCACCGGGGATCCCGATCGCGATGCTCCGCTGGACGTCAATTACGACAGCGAGGACTTCCACCAGGACAGCGCCGCCGACCGTATGATGGGCCTGGACGGCGGCCTGGCTATGGACGGGATCGGCACCTCGGGCAGCGGCTCGGGAGAGGCGCCGGATTATGACAGCTTCGCCGCCGGCGCAGTGTCGCTCCAGGATCATCTCCTCGCCCAGGCCGGCGCCTGCCTGTCCGGCAAGGACCTGGTGATCGCCTCGCAAATCATCGAGCAGCTTGAGGAAACCGGTTATTTCCTGGCTTCGCTGGTGGATCTGTCGCAGCGGCTTGGAGCCTCGCTTCACGAGGTCGAGCGGGTGCTCGCGGTCGTGCAGACCTTCGACCCGGCCGGAATCGCCGCCCGCTCGCTTGCCGAATGCCTTGCGCTGCAGGCCAAGGATGCGAATCGCTACGATCCTGCGATGGCGCGTCTGATCGACAATCTCGATTATCTCGCCAAGGGAAACGTCGCGGCACTGAAGCGGATTTGCGGCGTCGACGACGAGGACCTTGGCGACATGATCCGCGAACTTCGCGCCTACGATCCCAAGCCCGGCTGCAGGTTCGCGCAGGGGGACCAGGTCGATGCGATCACGCCCGATGTGTTCGTCGCGCGCCGCGGGAACGGATGGGCGATCGAGCTCAACAGCGCGACGTTGCCCAAGCTGCTGGTCAACCGCACTTATTACACTGAGCTTGCCGGCGGGGCGCAGGACAAGCAGTCCAAGGCATGGCTTCAGGATTGCCTCGCCAGCGCCAATTGGCTGCTGAAGGCGCTCGATCAGCGCGCGCGCACGATCATCAAGGTCTCGACGGAGATTGTGAAGCAGCAGGAAGGCTTCTTCCGCCACGGCATCGCTCATCTGCGGCCGCTGACGCTGAAGACCGTTGCAGAGGCGATCGGCATGCACGAGTCGACAGTCAGCCGGGTCACGTCCAACAAGTATCTCGCCTGCGATCGCGGGCTGTTCGAACTCAAATATTTCTTCACCAGCGGCATCCAGAGTTCCGATGGAGGCGAGGCGGTCTCCGCCGAAGCGGTGAAGAGCCACATCAAAGCCCTGATCGGGGCTGAGGATCCGGGCGCAATCCTGTCCGACGATCAGCTTGTCGAGATGCTCCGGGCCCGCGGCTTCGACATCGCGCGCCGGACCGTCGCCAAATATCGCGAAGCAATTGGGATCGGTTCGTCGGTTCAGCGGCGGCGGCAAAAGGCGCTCGGCAGCCACGCAGCGTGACGGGGCCGGCTGGCTCATAGGAAAAGGGACTGATTCACGCCTTCGGCGGAAGCGCATAGCGCTTCCACCTCAACCGATCAGGCCCTAAGCCGTACGCTGTTCAGCAGGGGACCCGTTCATTCATGCCCGAGACGCCGAAGATCCTCGTCCTCGCCGGCCGCCGTTCGGCCACCCTCGACCCAATGGCCGAGGCAAGGGGCGTCTCGCACAAATGTGTGGTGCCGGTGGGCGGCGTGCCGATGATCGAGCGGGTGCTGAGGGTCGTAGACGAGGCATTTCCCGAGGCGCCTGTGTTCGTCTCGATCGAAGATTTCGACACGATCCGCGATCAGCCGACGGTCGCGAAGCTCGCTGCAGCCGGGAGGATCAATGCGATCCCGGCACAGCACAACATTGTCGACAGCGTCACCCAGGCGAGCAGGACCAGCGGCTTTCCGCTCATCATCACCACCGCGGACAATGTACTGATGACGGCGGAGTCCCTGCACCGCCTTGCCGACGAAGGCAGGCGGAGCGGAGCGGACGCGCTGGTGGTGGTGGCGGAAAAGCAGGCCATCCGCGCGGCGCACCCGGATGGACAGCGCCGCTTCTACGAATTCAAGGACGGCGGCTATTCCAACTGCAACATGTTCTGGCTCGGCAGCCCCCGTGCGCTCGGCGCCGCCGAGGCCTTTCGCGAGGGCGGGCAGTTCGCAAAGAAACCGGAGCGGATCATCAAGGCCTTCGGGATCTTGAACCTCATCCGCTACCGGATGGGTCGCCACAGCATCGGCAGGATGTTCGAATTCATCTCCAGGAGGTTCAAGGTCGATATCCGCCCGCTGATCATGGAGGACGGGCGGCTCGCGATCGATGTCGATAACGAACGCACCCACCGCGTCGCCGAGGAGATACTTGCCAGGGAAGGGACCCCATCGAAGTAGATGGGGACGGATCCCAAGCAGCATCCGGGGGATGCGGCGCCATCCCATTGACGGGAACCGGAAACGATCGCCTAACCTGTCCGTTCACTCTTCCGAACCCGAGGAGATTGATCAATGACGGACCACAAGAAGAAGGGCGATTTCGACCAGTGGCAGAAGGAAGACAAAGGCGGGGACAAGAAACAACGCGACAATCGCAATGAGGACAGCCGCACCGGCGGCCAGAATAGCGGTGGCGGCGGCCGCGACTGATCGCTTCCGGATTGAAACAACCCGATCCCGAAAGCGAGGCAATCGGCGGAGCGCCGCCCTCGGTTCAGTCAGAGCAAGATTCAGGCTCAGGCATGTTCAGCCTGAAGGATCCTGGTTAGCCTGGACAGGCTTTGATCTGGCCCGGCTCCGGCCGAGGTCCCTTGGCCTCGAACTGAGCGAAATAGGATTCGCTTTGGGGCAGGCGCTCGAAACGGGACAGTTCATATCCGACCGCGGCGAACTCGCAGATGAGGAGCCGGGGAGGAGTGCCGTGCCGGTCGGTCGGCCGGTCGGCATCGACGAGGATGACGCTGCCGCCTCGCTTTAGCGCGGGCCGCAGGTTCCAGAGGAATTCGCTGGGCCGCTCGATCTCATGGTACATGTGGATGAGGAAGATGCGGTCGAACGAGCCTGGCCGCAGCTTCGGGTCGTTTGGCTCGCCAAGCTTCACCGCGACGTTGTCGAGCTGCTCCCGCTGCACGCGCTGGGCGAGATTGTCGCGGGTTTCAGGAACGATGTCCTGGGCGAGCACGCGCCCTTTCTCGCCGACCAGGGGCGCCAGCCGGACCGTATAATAGCCCTCGCCCGCGCCGACGTCGGCTACCCACATGCCCGGCTTTACGCCGGCAAGCTGGACCACCGTCTCGAACTCGCCGGCGCTGTCGCGCGCGTCCTCGTTCGAATAGCGGGCGGAGACGATGGGAGCGACCGGCCGGGCCGGATCGGGAAAGGTCGATTGCTGAGGCGGCGCTTCGCAGCCTGCCAAGGAAAGGCAGCCGAGAAGAAAGGCCGCCTTATTCGACATCTTCGACTTCGACCTTTTCGCCTGTGACCTTCTGGGAAAGCGCCGCGGCCATGAACCGGTCCAGGTCCCCGTCGAGCACGTCGGATGGGGCGGTGGAGGTGACGCCGGTGCGCAGGTCCTTGACCAGCTGATAGGGCTGAAGGACGTAGGATCGAATCTGGTGGCCCCAGCCGATGTCGGTCTTCGAAGCGGCGGTCGCGTTGGCTTCGGCCTCGCGGCGTTGCAGCTCGGCCTCGTAAAGCTTGGCGCGCAGCTGATTGAACGCCTCCGCCTTGTTCTTGTGCTGCGAGCGCTGATTCTGGCACTGGACCACGATCCCCGTCGGCAGATGCGTGATCCGGACGGCGCTGTCGGTGGTGTTGATATG
>JALYGI010000580.1 GCA_030777185.1 Pseudomonadota bacterium | reverse complement strand
GGCCGCGCACGATCAGCGGCGCTACCTCTTCGGCGGGGCCCTCGGCAGGAGGCACCGCGCGCATCTCGGCGCGCCGGAGCACTGCCCTGATCCGGGCGATAAGCAGGCGCTGCGAGAAGGGCTTCGCAATATAATCGTCCGCGCCCATTGCGAGGCCGAGCGCCTCGTCCAGCTCATCGTCCTTCGATGTGAGGAAGATAACCGGGATCGGGCTCCTTTCGCGCAGCCGCCGCAACAGCTCCATGCCGTCCATGCGCGGCATCTTGACGTCCAGCACGGCAAGATCGGTTGGGTTGTCGACGAGCGCCTTTAGCGCGGTCTCGCCGTCGGAATAGACGCGGGTGATGAAGCCCTCGGCCTGGAGCGCGATCGAAACGGATGTGAGGATGTTGCGGTCGTCGTCAACAAGCGCGATCGTTATCGACATTGTTCACGCTTTCCCGGCACCAGCGCGACCTTATCCAATGCGGGACAGGCGGGCAACCGGGGCGGCTCCCCCCTTTGACGCAAGCTTGCTCGTTCGATATGCGGACGGGGTTCGGGAGCAGCGTTTCTCGCTGCCATTTGTCGCATAATTAGGAGACGGAAGTGGCCAATCGCGTGCCCTCATTCGGGCTTGCCAATCAGGGCATCAGCACACCCGCGGAGCTTCACTGGAACCTCGGCCACTCGGCCCTCGTGGAGCACGCAGTCAAACGCGGCGAGGGGCTGCTCGCGAAGGACGGTCCGCTGGTGGTCGAGACGGGCAAGCATACCGGCCGCTCGGCCAAGGACAAGTTCATGGTCCGGGACGCTGAGACCGAGGGCACCATCTGGTGGGACAACAACAAGTCGATGGCACCGGAGCATTTCGAGACGCTGAAGCAGGATTTCTTCGCCCATCTGGGAGGGAAGAAAAGCTTGTTCGTCGCTGATCTGTACGGCGGTTCGCAACCCGAGCACCGGGTGAACGTCCGCGTCATCAACGAGCTCGCCTGGCATAACCTTTTCATCCGCACCTTGCTGGTGCGGCCGGAATATACGGACCTGGAAGGCTTCATCCCGGATTTCACAATCATCGACCTGCCGAGCTTCGTCGCCGATCCGGCTCGCCATGGCTGCCGCTCCGAAACGGTGATCGCTGTCAGCCTTACGGAGAAGCTGATCCTGATCGGCGGCACCGCTTATGCCGGCGAGATGAAAAAGTCCGTGTTCGGCGTCCTTAACTACCTGCTGCCGCCCAAAGGCGTGATGCCGATGCACTGCTCAGCCAATATCGGCCCCAACGGCGACACCGCCGTCTTCTTCGGTCTTTCCGGAACCGGCAAGACCACGCTGTCGGCTGACGCCAGCAGGACGCTCATTGGAGACGACGAGCATGGCTGGTCCGACACTGCGGTCTTCAACTTCGAGGGCGGCTGCTATGCCAAGATGATCCGTCTCTCGCCCGAGGCGGAGCCGGAAATCTACGCGACGACCAAACGCTTCGGCACGGTGCTCGAGAATGTCGTGATCGATCCCGACACGCGCGAGCTCGACTTCGACAGCAACCGCCTCGCGGAAAATAGCCGCGGCGCCTATCCTATCAACTTCATCCCCAATGCCTCCGAAGAGAATATGGGTCCGGTGCCGCGCAACATAGTGATGCTGACGGCCGACGCATTCGGTGTGCTGCCTCCAATTGCCCGGCTGACTCCGGAGCAGGCCATGTATCACTTCCTGTCCGGCTACACCGCCAAGGTCGCCGGCACGGAGATCGGGGTGACCGAGCCCGAAGCGACCTTTTCCACCTGCTTCGGCGCACCCTTCATGCCGCGCCACCCGAGCGTCTACGGCAACTTGCTGAAGGAGCGGATCGCCAAAGGCCATGTCGATTGCTGGCTGGTCAATACCGGTTGGACGGGCGGCAAATACGGTGTCGGTAAGCGCATGCCGATCAAAGCCACGCGCGCGCTGCTGAACGCCGCGCTCGACGGCAGCCTCAAAAATGCCGAGTTCCGCAAGGATCGCTATTTCGGCTTCGACGTTCCGGTCGCCGTTCCCGGCGTCGATACCGCCATCCTCAACCCGCGCGACACCTGGGCGGACAAGGACGAGTTCGACGCGACCGCCAAAAAGCTCGTGAACCTCTTCATCGACAACTTCGCGAAATTCGAAGGCCACGTCGATCAAGGCGTCAAGGAAGCAGCACCCACGGCAGCCTGACGCCAGCAGCAAGCAAGCTCAACAAGACCTTGATCGGATCAGGCTGAGTCAGCCTGAAGGGGAGAGGCGGGTGACGGAGTGTTCAGGTGTCGCCGGCGTCACCTCGTGGCGGCTTCGTTCCCCGCTTCGTCCGCGCGCTTGCGCTTCACGTCCACATCCACGTCGATGTCGCCGACCTCGTTCTTGATTGCCCGGC
>JALYGI010000579.1 GCA_030777185.1 Pseudomonadota bacterium | reverse complement strand
TCGGCCGGCTGAGCGACGAGCTGTTCACCCCCGAGGACCGCGCCGCCGGGCGGCCCGAACATGAGCTGGTCGTCGCAAGAAGGGAGGGGCGTGCCGCCGACATACGCTGGCATCAGCGAGCCGACGGGTCACCTGTTTTCCTGAACGGTTCGGTTCACCCCTTGCCCCTCGACGAACAGGGCCGGGAAAGAGGCTTCATCAAGATCGCACGGGACGAGACGGAGCGGCAGGCCTCGGAGGCCGCTCTTGCCGCGAGTGAGGGGCGGCTGCGGGAACTCAACCGGACGCTCGAACGCCGGGTAGAGCATGCGATCGCGGATCGCGACCGGACGTGGAACAATGCACGCGACCTGCTGCTCGTCGTCGGAACGGACGGCACCTTCCGCGCCGTCAATCCGGCCTGGCAAGCCGTCTTGGGCTGGGAGGCGGACGAGCTCGTCGGCCATTCCTATCTCGAGTTCATCCATCCTGACGATTACCCTTCGAGTGAAGAGGCTCTGGAGGCTGCGTCCGCTGACAAGCTGCCCGTCTACGAGAACCGGTACAGGCACAAGGACGGCAGCTATCGCTGGATCTCCTGGGTCGCTGCTCCGGAAGGAGACATGATCTACGCTTCGGGGCGCGATGTCACTCGTGAGAAACAGCGCGACGCAGCGCTGCGGCTGTTCGAGAACATCGTGCAATCCGACAATTCGCCGGTTTGCGCCTTCGACAAGGATTATCGTCTTACTGCCTTCAACCAGGCGCATAGCGACGAGTTTTTCAGGATCTTCGGCCATCGGGTGCAGCGCGGCGAAGTCTTTCCGGACCTCTTTCCGCCCGATCAGGCTCCCATCATCCGCGCTTTCATGGCCCGTGCCCTCGCCGGCGAGACCTTCACAATCCTCGAGGAGTTCGGCGATCCCGCTCTCGCCAAACCTTATTGGGAGGTTTCCTATTCGCCGCTGAGAGATGAAGCGGGGCGGATCATCGGGGCGTTCCATCACGCAAGAGACATTTCAGCCCGGCTGCGTGCAGAAGCCGAGCTTCATGCGGCTCAGGAGGCGCTCCGCCAAAGTCAGAAAATGGAGGCGGTTGGCCAGCTTACCGGCGGCATTGCCCACGATTTCAACAATCTTCTCACCGGTGTCATCGGCTCGCTCGACATGATGCAGCGCCGGATCGCCCAGGGGCAGACGGATCGGATTGAGCATTATACCAACACCGCGCTCACTGCCGCCAACCGGGCTGCGGCTCTTACGCACAGACTTCTTGCTTTCTCGCGTCGCCAGCCGCTCGATCCGCAGCCGGTAAATGCCAACCGCCTGGTGACTGGAACCGAAGAATTGCTGCGCCGCACGATCGGGGAATCCATCCGGCTCGAAATCGTCACTGCGGGCGGCCTTTGGCAGACCTTGTGCGATCCTCACCAGCTCGAAAACGCCATTCTCAACCTTGCGATCAATGCGCGCGACGCAATGCCGCAAGGCGGCGCACTCACCATCGAAACGTGCAATGCGCATCTGGACGGTGCCTATGCAGGCCGGCAGCGCGACGTGAAACCGGGGCAATATGTCTGCATCGCCGTGAGCGACACCGGGACCGGCATGCCGCGCGACGTGATCGAAAAAGCGTTCGATCCGTTCTTTACGACCAAGCCGATCGGGCAGGGGACGGGTCTGGGTCTCTCGATGATCTACGGATTCGCGCGCCAGTCGGAGGGCTACGCGAAGATCTATTCGGAAGAGGGCCGAGGCACCACGGTGAAGCTATACCTGCCGCGTCATCATGGCGAGGTGGAGGACGCCGAAGAGGACCAGGCCGAGCTGACCGATGCGCAAAGGGCCGAGGCCGGGGAAGTGGTGCTTGTGGTCGAGGACGAGACGGCCGTGCGCGAGCTCGTCGTCGATGTGCTGCAGGAGCTCGGTTATCGGGCGGTGGAAGCAGCTAATGGCGATGCGGGGCTGAAGCTTCTCCAGACCGATATGCGGGTGGACCTGCTCGTCACCGACATCGGCTTACCCGGCCTCAATGGCCGCGAGCTGGCTGACGCTGCGCGCCGGCGTCGTCCGAACTTGAAGGTGCTGTTCATGACCGGCTACGCGGAGAACGCGACCGTCGCGAACGGGTTCTTGGCCCCCGGCATGCAGATGATGACGAAGCCGTTCGCAATCGAGGCGCTGGCCACGCGCATTCGGGAAATGATCGAAGCCAAGTGAGAGCAGGCGGCCTCCTTTGGGAGGATGGCATCAGGTCTGCTCATGCGGCGCTTCAAATCTCGGCGACGAAGATCATGGCGCGACTGCTTTAGCGCCCGGCCTGCGCGGATCGTCTCCACCCAGGAACAACCCGTTCTGGATCATCACGGATTGCGCGCTGCCCATCGTTTCATCCGAGGTAATGCGGTGCCCGCGCGCCTTCAAAGCGGCCACCGTGTCAGGATTGAAGTTCGGCTCCACCCTCAGCACGTCAGTCGCTCCCTGGTAGATGCGCGGCTGGTGGGTCGCCTCAGCGACGTTGAGCCCGAAATCGATCGTGTTGACGATCAGCTGCAGAACGGTGTCGATGATCGTGCTTCCGCCGGGGGTGCCGGTGATCAGCCAGGGTTTGTTGTCCTTCAATATAATAGTCGGCATCATCGTGGAGAGCATCCGCTTTCCCGGCTCCATTGCATTAAGCGGCATTACCCGACCCTCTTTGCGGGCCTCCAGCGCCTCCTCATGGCTGAAATTGTTCATCTGGTTGTTGAGGAGGATTCCCGTTCCCTCGATCATCACGCCCGATCCGAAGTCGGCGCCCAGCGTGTAGGTGGTGCTGACGGCGTTTCCCTGGGCATCCGCGATGGAGAAGTGGGTGGTTTGCTTGCTCTCGTAGCGAAACGGGTCGCCCGGTCCCATTTCCTTCACCGGCCGTGCCTTGCGGACGGAGATCAGCTTTGCCCGCTCCGCGGCATATTCCTTCGAGATGAAGCCGCGCACCGGAGCTTGAACGAAGTCGGTGTCGCCAAGCGCGCCATAGCGGTCGGCATAACCGAGCTTCATCGTCTCAGCCATGAGGTGGAGCGCCGCCCCCGATCCTGCTCCGAGCGGCTTCAGGTCGAAATGTTCGAGGATGTTCAGCATGTTGATCAAAGTCGCTCCGCCCGCACTTGCCGGCGGCGTGGTGTAGACCGTGTATCCTCGATAGGTGCCGACCAGCGGCTCGCGTTCGACGGCACGATAGGCGGCGAGGTCCTCGCTCGTGATAAGGCCGTTGTGGCGGGCCATATCGGCCGCAAAGCGCCGGGCAATCTCCCCCTTGTAGAAACCGTCGGTACCGTGTCTCTGGATCTGCTTAAGGCTCCACGCCAGCGCCGGCTGCTTCAGAGTCTCACCCGCGGCATAAAGGCTGCCGTCTTTCTTGTAGAATGTGGCCTTCGCCGCGGCGCTCGTCGATAGCCTTTCCCGGCCCCAGCTGAACACGAATGCCTCGTCAGGCGAGAGCACGACGCCTTTTTCCGCAAGCTCGATCGCCGGCTGCATCACGGCAGCCCATTTCAAGCGGCCATATTTGCGATGCGCGAGATGGAGACCCGCCACAGTCCCGGGAACGGCGGGCGCCAAATAGCCCCGGCTGGCTTCCTCGGTCTCCTTCCCCTGGCGGTTGACGAAGCGCTCGAGCGTTGCCGCCCTTGGCGCAACGCTGCGGAAGTCGATCACATGCACCCTGGCGGTCTTGGCATCGTAGATGGTCATGAAGCCATCGCCGCCGATATTGCCGGCGCGGGGAAGCGTCACGGCCAGCGCGAACGCCACTGCAACTGCTGCATCGACCGCATTGCCGCCCCGCTTCAGGATTTCGGCGCCGACCTCGCTGGCGATCTCGTTTTGCGAGACCACCATTCCTCGCGAGCCGATTGTCGGCGAATGGATGCTCGGATATTCGAGGAGCTGGCGCTGCTGCGCGGCCGCCGGCGCGAGCGCCAGCGACAGGGCGGAGAGAAGAAGAAGCAGGCGGCGCAGGGACATGGTGGCTCCCGAGGCTGATCAGCGGGTCAAGCCGGGCAGGTCCAGCTCGAGCTGCGGGGCTTGCGAAGCGGCTTGCCGGCCAAGGCGCCGGTGGGCTTGCCGCCCTCGACGGCGACCTGGCCGTTGACGACCACCGTCTGCACGCCCTCAGCCAAAGCCGTGGGATTGTCGTACGTCGCCTTGGCGGTGAAGCGCACCGGGTCGAACACCACGACGTCCGCGAAATTCCCCGCGGCAAGCGTGCCGCGCCCGCTCATGCCGAAGATCGAAGCGGTGAGGCCGCTCGTGCGATGCACGAAGGCGGCAGGCGTCAGGATCTTCCGCTCCCGAACGAACTGCTGCCAGCGAAGCGCGAAGCTGCCGAACTTGCGCGGATGGCCGTCTACGGCATCGGAACTGCCCACCACCCAGGGCTGCCGCGCAAAGGCTTCGATGTCGGCATTGATCATGTTGAAGGAGGCGATCGGGGCATCGCCTTCCTCGAGGAGGATCCGCTTGGCGGCGGCGAGCGGATCGACCTTCCACGCGCGTGCCACTGCATCGAGGCGGCGGCCTTGGTGCTTGCCGCCGATGATCAACAGCGTGTCGGCGCCTCCGCGGCGGCGGAGGTTGTCCGCCATTTCCCTGCGGAGCCGTGCTTGAAGCGCCGGGTCGGCGAGCCGCTTGTTGAGCTCGGCGCGGCCACCCTCCATCGCCCATCGCGGGACAAGGGCGCTTGAGATGCGCGTGCCCGACGCGGTCCAGGGATATTGATCCGCGGTCACCCGCAGCCCCGCCTCGCGCGCAGCCGTGACTTTGCGGATGATGTCGGGAGCCTTCCCGTGAACGTCGACCCCAAGCGCCTTGATGTGCGCGATATGCACGGGGAGCTTGGCCGATCGGCCGATCGCCAGCGCTTCATCGACGGCTGCCTCGAGACCGATATTGTCAGAGCCTTCGTCGCGAAGATGGCTTTCGTAGATGCCGCCGCGCATCGCCGCTTCGGCCGCAAGCGCGTTCACCTCAGCCGTCTTCGCAAAGCTCTGCGGCGCATAATATAGGCCTGTGGAGAAGCCGAAAGCGCCCGCGCACATGCCGCGCGCGACCGCCGTTTTCATCCGGGCGAGCTCCGCCGGATCCGGTGCGCGAGCCGAATCGCCCAGCACGTCGCGGCGTATGGGGTCAAAGCCGACAAAGGTGGCAGCGTTGACGCCGATGCCCCCCACGTCTGAAAGCAGCTCAAACTGCTTGATGTCGCCGCGGCCGTCATTGCCGATGAAGACGGTGGTGACGCCTTGCATGAGGTGGTTGAGAGCGGCTCTTCGCGACGCATCGGGCGCGGAGAGATCCTCTGCGGAATGCGTATGGGGATCGATAAATCCCGGTGCGACGATGAGGCCGCGGGCGTCGATGGTTCGCTTGGGTGTCAGGCGAGCGCGCGCAGCATCGCCGACGAAGCTGATTTTGCCACCAGTGATGCCGATGTCTGACCGGGCCGGATCGGCGCCGGTGC
>JALYGI010000578.1 GCA_030777185.1 Pseudomonadota bacterium | reverse complement strand
CGGCGGCTTTCGGCGATCCTTTTCACCTGATGGAGGGCGGCAGCCTCCTCAGGGTTCCGATCTTCCCGCTGGCGGGAGCGCTGCTGTTCCCGCGCGCGCAGCTTCCGCTCCACATCTTCGAGCCGCGCTATCGAGCAATGGTAAGGGATGCGCTGGCGAGCGACCGGATCATCGCAATGATCCAGCCGAAAGACGACAACGAGCCGCCGGCTCTGTTCGACATCGGTTGCTTGGGCAAGATCGTCGGCTCCGAGGAATTGGAGGACGGCCGCTTCAACATCGTCCTCGAAGGCATCAGCCGCTTTCGGGTGGCGCGCGAGGCTGACGTCATGACGCCCTACCGGCAGGTGGACGCCGACCGGCAGGGTTTCGATGACGATGCCGAGCCGGAGCCGTTGGCGAGCATTCAGCGCGCCGAGCTCGAGCAGGAATCGCGCCGCTACGCGGACGCACTGGGCTATGCGGTGGATTGGGAGGCAGTGGGCAGGCTCGACGACGAGACCCTGGTCAACGGCATCGCGCAGATCGCTCCCTTGGACGCCGGATCGAAGCAGGCGCTGCTCGAAGCGAGCGACATAAGTGTCCGGACCGATCTCCTGGTTCAGTTCATGCAGTTCCAGCGGATGGTCCCGGGCGGCGCCGACGGGCCGGAAACGCTGCAATGAGGCTGGACTTGGCTGTGGTGGAAAAGCTGGTCTGCCCCGCCACCCGTACCAGGCTGCGCTTCGATGCGGGGCGGCAGGAGCTCGTCTCGGACGAAGCCGGCTTGGCCTATCCGGTACGAAACGGAACGCCGATCCTGCTGATCGAGGAAGCGCGGCAGCTCGGCCAGGACGAACGCCGTGGCTGACGACGAGCAGGACAACCCGCTCGATCCCACTGATCCTTATGAGCGGCAGGCGCAGACCTTCCCGAGGCTCACCGTTGAACAGATCGAGCGGGTCGGCCGCTTCGGCGAGACCGGAGACTATCGGCAAGGAACGCAGCTGTTCCAGCGCGGTGACCGAAGCGCCGACTTTTTCGTTGTCGTCGTAGGCTCCGTGGAGATCACCGACGCCGGCACCGACGGCGGGGAGGAGACCATCCACCTCCACGAGAGCCGCCAGTTCACGGGCGAGCTCGACCTGTTCAACAACCGCGAGATCCTCGTGAGCGGGCGAACGGCCAGCGACAGTCGCCTCATCAGGGTTCCCCGCCAGGTTTTCCCGCGGCTGATCGAAGCCGAACCGGATATCGGCGAAATCATCATGCGCGCCTTCATCCTGCGGCGGGTGGGGCTGATGCGGCATGCCCAGGGCGGCGTGGTGCTGATCGGCTCGTCGCACGGCGGCGACACGCTGCGCATCCAGCGCTTCCTTTCCCGCAACGGTTACCCGCACAGGATGCTCGACACCGATGCGGATCCCGATGCCGAGGGTTTCCTCGGCTGCTTGCAAATCGGGCATGGCGAGCTTCCGGTGGTGGTGCTTCCGGGCCATTCCTTCCTGCGCAATCCGAGCACCCCGGAATTGGCCGATGCGCTGGGCCTTACCGAGACTTTCGATCCCGACCGTGTCTACGACTTGACCGTGGTCGGCGCGGGGCCGGCCGGGCTTGCGGCGGCCGTGTACGGCGCTTCGGAGGGGCTCGACACGCTGGTGATCGAGCCGCTCGCGCCGGGCGGACAGGCCGGGACCAGTTCCAAGATCGAGAATTATCTCGGTTTCCCAACCGGCATCTCCGGAGAAGCCCTGGCGGGGCGCGCCCAGGTCCAGGCGCAGAAATTCGGGGCAAGGCTTGCCATCTCGCGCCGCGCGGCGGCGATCCAATGCGATCGCAATTCCTTGGGGATCGAGCTTGAAGACGGCCAGAGGATCGCCACCCGCTCGGTCGTGATCGCCACCGGAGCGAGCTACCGAAAGCTCGATGTGCCGAACTACGACAAATATGAGGGGCAGGGCATTCACTATGCCGCGACCTGGCTCGAGGGCAATCTCTGCTCGAACGAGGAGGTGATCGTCGTTGGCGGCGGAAACTCCGCGGGCCAGGCGGCCGTGTTCCTCTCGCAGCACGCCCACCACGTGCACATGCTGGTGCGCAGCGAAGGCCTGGCCACGACCATGTCGGACTATTTGATCCAGCGGATCGAGGCCTCGCCCAAGATCACGCTCCACACCATGACGGAGATCACCGCCCTGGCAGGCGAGCCCTATCTCGGCGAGGTGACCTGGACCCACCGCGAGACGGGCACGAGCGAAACCAGGCCGATCGCCAACGTCTTCGTGATGATCGGGGCGGTGCCGAACACGGATTGGCTGGGCGGCTGCGTACCGCTCGATCGCGGCGGCTTCGTCGTCACCGGGAGGAACGGCGAAGGCGTGGCCCTCCCCTCCCCTTACGCGACCGAGCGGCCCGGCATCTTCGCCGTTGGGGACGTTCGCTCAGGATCCACCAAGCGCGTCGCCTCGGGCGTCGGCGAGGGCTCGGTCGTGGTGTCCTCGATCCACGCCTATCTCGCTGATGTCGAAAAGCTGCAGTAGCTGCTGCTTGGGGTGGTCGCGGCTTATTGCGCACGCTGAAGCTGACATCGTTCTGCGCCGAGCTGTTCTTAATCGGCCGGCGTCGAACGTTCACCTTCGAGCGTTAACGGAATTGCGGCTCAGTCTAGGCTGCGAGAATCTCGCTTCGCCATCCACGTAGAAATCCGCTGATCTGATCCATCGGAATAGCCGGGGCATAGAGAAAGCCCTGAAGGCCTGTACAGCCGGCCCGCAAAGCTACTTGTTCCTGCTGCTTATCCGAGATCCCCTCGGCCACGACTTCCAGGTTCATTGCTTGCCCCAGCAGGACGGCCGCGCGAATGATTGCAACTGTTTCATCGGTATTCACCGCGTGCATGAAGGACCGATCAAGCTTGATCTTGTCTACCTCAAAGCGACGCAGATAGCTGAGCGATGAGTAGCCGGTTCCAAAATCGTCGAGGGAAACCCGGAAGCCGCTCTGCCGCAGATCCTGAATCTCGCCGGCGCATTCTTCCCCCTGATCTATCAAAAGACTCTCAGTGATTTCCAGCTCCAGGCCGCTGGGACTGACCCCAACCTGTTTTGCGATTGCCCGCAGGCGGTTGGGCAATCCGGGTCTTCGAAACTGGATCGGCGACAGGTTCACGGAGAAAGTGAGATGAGGCCAGTTCCGAGCGGTCTCGCAGGCTCGCCGGAAGACGAATTCGCCAAGCGCCTCGATGAGGCCAGTCTCCTCCGCTATCGGGATCACCTCCGCTGGAGAAAGTGCGCCAAGCTGCGCATCGTGACACCGCAATAGGCACTCGAAGCCTGTTATGGTCCCTGTGTGGGAAACAAGCGGTTGATAATGGAGATCCAGACCCTCGCCCGAGGCGAGAGCCTTGCGAAGCCACAGCTCTGTATCTCCCCGGCGCTGCACCTGCGCATCCATCTCATCGGAGAACAGTTTGTAGCAGTCGCGGCCGCAAGCTTTTGCTTGATACATCGTGATGTCGGCTTTGCGGAGGAGGTCGGTTGGGGTAGCCGTAGCATCCGATGTGATGATGGCGCCGACGCTTACACCGATACGTGCCTCTTTGCCGGATAGGTAGAACGGCTCCCGAAGGCTTTTCACGATCCGATCACAAAATGCCGTCACGTCACGTGTATTCTTGGGGCTGAGCATAACGATGGCGAACTCGTCGCCGCCCACGCGGGCCACGGTATCTGTCTCGCGGGCCAAGCTAGAGAGCCGAGCACCGACCTGCTGCACCAGCGTGTCCCCGGCGCAGTGACCAAATGTATCATTCACCTGTTTGAAGCGGTCCAAATCCAGCATGAGCAGCGCTATACGGCCTCCGTCTCGCCGGCACCGGCTGAGGCCTTGACTTATTCTGTCCTGTAACAGCGTCCGGTTCGGTAGTCCGGTCAGTTGATCGTGAAGCGCCTGATGATGAGCCGCAGCTTCACTGGCCTGGAGATCCGCCAGAACCGTCACAAGCGTTTTGTACAGAAGAGACATTACGAGGACCACGGCGACTGCGGAGCAGGCGAGCATCCCTGTGACCTGAAGAAGCTTGGACGCAGCCCCGATCTCTAGCTGAACGAGCCGCACTGTGGCGAAGGTGGTCACGGCCATGGTGGCGACAGTCGCGGAGACGATCGGTGCCACAAGTTTGCGGGAATGCACCGGCTACGCCCCCCATTTAAGCGATCTCCAATCCTAATATGAAAAGATTAAGAAAAACTGGCACGGAAGGGTGCATCGCCAGAACAAACCGCGCCATCCAGATTTGCGGCGGAGCCGAAGCGCGAAACCGCTTCGCTCCAAGACAATCAAATCTCAGATCGTAAGGCCGCGCAGGAGCAGCGGCAGCTCGCCGCTTTCGCCGCGGGCTTCGGCCATCAGCCGGTCCTTCAAGGGGCCGATCCGCTGCACCGCTCCCATGCCGAAGCGGCGGATCGCCGAGGCGGTCCGGCCCGGTATGCCGTAGAGCCGGGTGAGGCCGTCGGTGGCCGCGGCGACCATGAAGGTATCGAGGCTCCGCCAGCGGTCATATCGGGAGAGGAGCTGCGCGTCGCCGAGATCCAGCCCTAGCCGCGCGCCTTCCACCAACACCTGGGCAAGCGCCGCGGCATCGCGAAAGCCGAGATTGAGCCCCTGCCCCGCGATCGGGTGGATGCCGTGGCCCGCATCGCCCACCAAAGCGAGCCGCTGCGCGGTGAGAGATGCGGCATGGTGGAAGCCGAGCCTGTAAAAGGAGCGCGGCCCCGCCATCTCGATGTCCCCAAGAAATCCCCCCATCCTTTTCTCGACCTCGTGCGCCATCGCCCGGTCGGGAAGGTTCAGCATCGCGGTGCTGTTATCCGCCGGCACTGACCACACAATCGCCGATCGTGTGCCGGGCAGCATCGGCAGGATCGCGAAGGGGCCGCTTGGATAAAAGATCTCATAGGCGACATTCTCGTGATGCCGCTCATGCGCCACGGTGGCGACGATCGCCGCATGATCGTAGTTCCAGCGCGCGATCGGGATCTGAGCGGCATCGCGGGTCGGCGAGTTCCGGCCTTCCGCCCCGATCAGCAGCGCCGCCGTCACGACCCGGCTGTCCTCCAGCGCGACGCGGACGCTGCTCGCGTCCCTGACAATTTCGGCGGCTTTCCCCGGCATTATCATGGTCACGTTCGGGCAGGCCTTCGCCGTGTCGCGAAGCGCGGCGCGCAGTAGGCGGTTCTCGAACATGATGCCGAGCGGGTCGTCGCCCTCCGGCGGATCGAACTGCAGGCCGCCGGGCTCGAGGCCATCGCTCACCCGGATCGACCGGATCGGGCAGCCCAGCCCTTCCAGCCGCTCGCCGACGCCGATCGCTTCGAGCATGCGCCAGGACGAGCTGGCAACCGCAGTCGCGCGGCCATCATATTGCGGCGTCAGCGCTATTTCCGGATCGACCGGATCAATGACGATGCTGGAAAGGCCATGCTTGTCCAGCGCGACCGCTAGAGTGAGCCCGACTAGGCCTCCGCCCAGGATGATTACGTCAGCTCGCTCCATTTTCCCGATCTAGCGATGCATGTGTGCAACGCCAAGCGCTTGACCGCGGAGTCCGGCAGTGCGCATTGTGGCGGCGGGAACATTTGGGGCACGGATAATGGCGACGACGGTCGTAAATACAGGCCGGCAGCAGCGGCCGGGTGAATGGCGCGAAGGGCTGAAAAGGGGCGTGAGGCGCTCCGGAAGCCTGCTGGGGGGAATGGCGCTGGTCGCCAGCGCAATCCTGCTGCTGCTGGCGCTGGCGAGCTATCGACCGACCGATCCCTCGATCAACACAGCCGCCGCCGGCCCGGTGGAAAATTGGATGGGCGCTCCGGGCGCCTACCTGTCCGATCTTCTCCTCAGTCTGTTCGGCCCGCCTGCCGGGCTGCTGCTCCCGCTGTTGCTGGTGCTTGGGCTGCGCATGGCGCGGGGATCCGAGGCCGGGCGCTGGGGCCGGGCGTTGGCGCTGGCGCTGTTCGGAATCATCCTGATCGGCACCGCCGCGGCCTTGCTGAAGGGCGGGGCAGTCAATGGTCTTCCCGCCAGCTGGGGCGGCGCCTTCGGCCTGTCCATCGCCAAGCTCATCGATCTCGGCATCTCCGCGATCGGCGAGCCCGCCATCGCCGAGCCGATCCGCCTGGTGACGGTCGCGCTGATGGGGCTCGTCGGGCTGTTCCTCTGGTATCTGGGGCTCGGCCTCAGGTCCGAAGAGCGCAAGTGGATCGCCACCCGGCGTGTCAGGGCTCCGCGCATGATATCGCAGAAAAGGGCCGCCTTGGCCGACCGAAGCGACGAGTTCAACGACGACGAGTTCGAGCAGCCCCTCGATCGTCCTGCCCGCACCCCGATCATCACCGCGCCGGAGCCGCCGCGCACGATCATCACCGACCGCGTCAAGCCCGAAAAGAGCAAGCGCCCGGAGCGGGAGCGCCAGCCCTCTCTCGCGCTTGGAGACAGCTATTCGCTGCCGCCGCTGGAGCTTCTCACCCCCCCTCCACCGCCAAGCACCGGTGCACTCGACAAAGCGGGCCTGGAGCGAAACGCCCGGCTGCTCGAATCCGTGCTCGAGGATTTTTCGGTCAAGGGCGAGATCGTTGAAGTGAGGCCCGGACCCGTCGTCACCATGTACGAGCTGGAGCCGGCGAGCGGCATCAAGGCGAGCCGGGTGATCCAGCTTGCCGACGACATCGCCCGCAACATGTCGGCGCTGTCGGCGCGCGTGGCGACGATCCCGGGCCGGAGCGTGATCGGCATCGAGCTGCCCAATGCCAAGCGCGAAATGGTCACGCTCTCCGAACTTCTCGCAAGCGACGCCTTCGAAGACCAGATCGCCTCGCTTCCGCTGATCCTCGGCAAGAACATCGCCGGCGATCCCGTGGTCGCGGACTTGGCGCCGATGCCGCACCTGCTCGTCGCCGGCACGACCGGTTCGGGCAAATCGGTTGGCCTCAACTGCATGATCCTGTCCCTGCTCTACAAGCTGACGCCCGAGCAGTGCCGGATGATCATGATCGATCCCAAGATGCTCGAATTGTCGGTTTACGACGACATCCCGCACCTGCTTTCGCCGGTGGTGACCGAGCCGGGCAAGGCGATCCGCGCGCTCAAATGGACCGTGGAGCAGATGGAGGAGCGCTACCGAATGATGGCGTCGGTCGGCGTCCGTCAGCTTTCGAGCTTCAACAGCAAGGTGCGTGAAGCCAAGGCCAAGGGCCAGTCGCTCGGCCGCCGCGTCCAGACCGGCTACGATCAGGAAACGG
>JALYGI010000577.1 GCA_030777185.1 Pseudomonadota bacterium | reverse complement strand
GCCCGATCCCTTGTCGACATCATGCTCGCTCCGCCAATCACCGATCACGGGATAGACGCCGGGGCGCAATGGGTGGAGTGAGCAGGGCGGCGAAGCTGGCCTTGCGCCTGCACCGCCCCTGCACAGTATCATCATTCGACAGCGCGAACGGGCGGGGGTAAGAGGCGCGCCAGGAAAGGACCGACAGCCGCTCCATGACCGACCGCCCCGCCACTCCATTGCTCGACCAGGTCCAGCTTCCCTCCGATCTTCGCCGGCTGCCGGTGGAGCAGGTCCGGCAGGTTGCGGACGAGCTGCGCGCGGAGACGATCTCCGCGGTCTCGGCCACCGGCGGGCATCTTGGCGCCGGGCTCGGCGTGGTCGAGCTCACTGTCGCGCTCCACTATGTCTTCAACACGCCCGAAGATCGGCTGATCTGGGACGTCGGCCATCAATGCTATCCCCACAAGATCCTCACCGGTCGCCGTGACCGGATCCGTACGCTGCGAATGGGCGGGGGACTCTCCGGCTTCACCAAGCGAAGCGAAAGCGAATACGACCCGTTCGGCGCGGCGCACAGCTCGACCTCGATCTCGGCGGCCCTGGGCTTTGCGGTGGCGAACAAGCTTTCGGGACTGCCCGGCAAGGCGATCGCTGTGATCGGCGACGGTGCAATGAGCGCCGGCATGGCCTATGAGGCGATGAACAACGCCGAGGCCGCGGGCAACCGGCTGGTCGTGATCTTGAACGACAACGACATGTCGATCGCGCCGCCGGTCGGCGGGCTGTCCAACTATCTGGCGCGGCTCGTCTCCTCGAACAAATATTTGTCGGTCCGGCACCTCGCGCAGCGGCTCGCGCGCAAGCTCCCGAAGCCGATCCACAATGCTGCGCGTAAGGCCGAGGAATATGCCCGCGGCATGGCGACCGGCGGCACTTTGTTCGAGGAACTGGGCTTCTACTATGTCGGGCCGGTCGACGGCCACGATCTCGACGCACTGATCCCGATCCTCGAGAATGTCCGCGACGCCGCCGAAGGCCCGATGCTGGTCCATGTCGTCACCAAGAAGGGCAAGGGCTATGCTCCGGCGGAAGCCGCGGCCGACAAATATCATGGCGTCCAGAAGTTCGACGTGATCTCGGGCGAGCAGGCCAAGTCCGAGCCGGGGCCGCCCAGCTATACGGGGGTGTTTGCCAAGGCGCTGACCGGCGAAGCGGAGCGCGACGAAAAGGTAGTCGCGATCACGGCCGCGATGCCGTCCGGAACCGGGCTCGACAAATTCCAGGCGCAATTTCCGGAGCGCACCTTTGACGTCGGCATCGCCGAGCAGCATGCCGTCACCTTCGCCGCAGGCCTGGCGGCGCAGGGCTACCGGCCCTTCTGCGCCATCTATTCGACCTTTCTCCAGCGCGCCTATGACCAGGTCGTGCACGACGTCGCCATTCAGAACCTTCCGGTCCGCTTCGCGATGGACCGGGCGGGCCTGGTCGGCGCGGACGGCGCGACCCATGCCGGCAGCTTCGATCTCGCTTACCTCTGCACGCTTCCCAATTTCGTGGTCATGGCCGCCGCCGACGAGGCCGAGCTCGTCAACATGGTCCATACCATGGCGCTGCACGACAGCAGCCCAAGCGCGGTCCGCTACCCGCGCGGCAACGGCACCGGCGTCCCGCTTCCTGCGGTCCCCGAGCGGCTGGAGATCGGCAAAGGGCGGGTCGTTCGTGAGGGCAAGAAGGTCGCAATCCTCTCACTCGGCACCCGGCTCGAGGAGGCGCTGAAAGCCGCCGACGAGCTGGAGGCGAAAGGTCTTTCCACCACCGTGGCCGATCTTCGCTTTGCCAAGCCGCTCGACGAAGAGCTGATCCGAAGGCTCCTCACCAGTCACGAGGTCGCCGTGACCGTCGAAGAGGCCGCGGTCGGCGGCTTCGGCGCCCATGTTCTCACCATGGCAAGCGACCAGGGCCTGATCGATGCCGGCCTGAAGCTCCGCACCATGCGCTTGCCCGACGTCTTTCAAGACCAAGACAAGCCCGAAAAGCAGTATGACGAAGCCGGCCTCAACGCGCCGCACATTGTCGACACGGTGCTGAAGGCCCTCCGCATCAACAGCGTCGGCGTGATCGAAGGGGCGCGGGCCTGAGCTGAGCGCTTATTTCTCGCGTCTCTCGCAGCGCGAGCGTGAGTAGCCTTTGTCCGACATGCAAAAGCCGCCGGAATCCCGGCGGCTCGCATAGACCAGCCTGTGGCGCAGTCTTAGATCATCACCGTCGCAATGACGAGGATCTGCGCGGCAAGCGTGACAATGCCCGCCGCCGTGGTTTCGAGCGTACGCATTTTACACTTCCTTTTTTTACGAGAGTTGTTTCGCCCCCGAACCGTATATGGGAAAGGCGCAGCTATTCTCAACTGCAAAGGTAGAGAAGGTGAAGTGCAAAAACTGCATCTGCTTCTCGTGCAGGTCTGTGGCAGCTATGCGGGTGCATGGCCAAAGCGCGCGCAGATCAGCTTCTCGTCGACCGCAGCCTCGTTGAAAGCCGCGCCAAGGCGCAGGCGCTGATCCTGGCGGGCCTCGTCTTTTCGGGCGAACGCAAGATCGAGAAAGCGGGGCAGACCCTGCCGGAGGACGCGCCGCTTGAGGTGCGCGGGCGGGAGCATCCATGGGTTTCGCGTGGCGGGATCAAGCTTGCTCACGCGCTTGAGGAATTCGGCTGGGACGTCACGGGAGCGGTGGCGCTCGATGTCGGCTCTTCAACCGGTGGCTTCACCGATGTCCTTCTCCAGCAAGGTGCAAGCAAAGTGTTCGCGGTCGATGTCGGTACCAACCAGCTTGCCTGGAAGCTCAGGCAGGATCCGCGCGTATTCGTGCACGAGCAGACCAATGCCCGCTACCTGACCGACGGGATCGTGACCGAGCCGATCGACATCATCGTCTGCGATGCCAGCTTCATCTCGCTAGCCAAGGTGCTGGGCAAGGCGCTTGATTTCGCCAGGCCGGGCGGGCGTCTCCTCGCCCTCGTCAAGCCGCAGTTCGAGGCCGAGCGCGAGGAGATCGGGAAAGGCGGGGTGGTCAAGGATCCGGCAGTCCACGACCGCGTCTGCCAAGCCGCTGCCCGATGGGTGGAATCCCGCGGCTGGGCGGTGCAGGGGATCACCCGAAGCCCGATCACGGGCCCTGAAGGAAATGTGGAATTCCTGCTCGCCGCACGGCGAGCTTGATCGTAGCGGACTGCGACGCTAGCGCCGCAAAAGTGAAAAAGTTAACGACTTTCATCGCGATAATGACTGCCGGTCTTCTTTCCGCCTGCGGCGGCGGTGGGGCCGAGGGCAAAGGCAAGGATCGACCCGCTCCGCTGGTCAAGGCGGAACCCGCCACGACCGTCCGCTTCGTTGATCGGATTGAGGCGGTCGGCACCGCGCGCGCCAACGAGCAGGTCACGATTGCTGCGCCCGTTACCGAGCGGATCGTCCGCCTCGGCTTTGACGACGGCAGCTTCGTCCGGCGCGGCCAGACCATCGCGGTGCTGGCCCAGGCGCAGGAAAACGCGCAGCTCAGCGAGGCGCAGGCGCGGGCCCGGCAGGCGTCCCAGCAGCTTGCTCGGGTGCAGGAGCTGAAGCAGCGGGGCTTTGCCACCAAGAGCAGCCTCGATGTGCAGGTTGCCGCAGCGGCCCAGGCTCGCGCTCAGGCCGCCGGCGCGCGCGCCGAGATCGGCGACCGCGTCATCACTGCGCCATTTGCGGGCTGGGTGTCGCTTCGCAACATCTCCGCGGGGGCTGTTGTGACGGCGGGTACCGAGATCGCCACCGTCAGCGACACCAGCTCGATCAAGCTTGATTTCTCCGTGCCCGAAACGATGCTGTCGGTGCTTCGGCGAGGCCTCACCATCGACGCCGTCTCGGCCGCCTATCCCGATCAGCCGTTCCGCGGACAGATTGCGACCATCGATCCGGTGATCGATCCCAATACCCGCGCCGTCATGGTGCGGGCGCGGCTGCCCAATCCTGATGGAAAGCTGAAGCCGGGCATGCTGCTCACGGTAGCCATCGAGACGGCGCCGCGCCTGTCGCTCTCGGTGCCCGAGCTGGCCGTGATCGGCGAGGGCGATACGCGATACGTCTACGTGGTGGGCGAGGACGGGGCGGCCAAGCGGCAGCAGGTCCGCACCGGCCTGCGCCAGGCGGGCCGGATCGAGATCCTGGAAGGATTGAAGCCCGGTCAAAAGGTAATCACCGAAGGCGTGGTGAAGGTCGCCGACGGCATGAAGGTGCGGCTGGCGGGGCCGCAAAATGCCCAGGGTCCCGAGGCTGCGGGATCCGGCAAGGCGAGCAGGGCCAGGTAGGACGAGGCGATGCGGCTTTCCGACGTCTCCGTGAAACGGCCCGTCCTCGCGGCGGTGATGGCGATCCTCGTCGCAGTGGTTGGCGTGGTTGGTTTTCTCAGCCTGTCGGTGCGCGAATATCCCGACACCGACCCGCCGATCGTGTCGGTCGAGACCCGCTATATCGGCGCCGCGGCTGCCGTTGTCGAAACGCGCGTCACTCAGGTGCTCGAGGAACGGCTCGCGGGCCTCGAAGGGCTGCAAACCATCACGTCGCGCTCGCAGGACGGCCAGTCGAACATATCGATCGAATTTTCGCCCGGGCGGGACATCAACAACGCCGCCAACGACGTACGCGACCGCGTCGCCAGCGCTCTCGGCGACCTGCCGGACGAAGTGCTGCCGCCGGAAGTTCAGAAGGTGGACGCCGACGCCTCCCCCATCATGTTCATCGTCGTCTCAAAGCCGGGCTGGTCGGCGCTCCAGCTCAGCGACTTCATCGATCGTAACTTGGTCGACCGTTTCTCCTCGATCGACGGCGTCGCGCGGGTGTTCGTGGGCGGCGATGCCCGGCCGGCGATGCGCGTCTGGCTTCAGCCCGAGCGTCTGGCGGCGTTTCAGCTCACGCCGAACGATGTCGAAACAGCGCTTCGCACCCAGAACGTCGAGCTGCCGGCCGGCCGGTTGGAATCGGCCCAGCAGAACGTCACGCTGCGCGTCGAGCGGCCGTTTGCAAACGCCGAGCAGTTTCGAGGGCTGGTCGTCGGACGCGGCTCTGACGGCTACCTGGTGCGGCTCGGCGACGTGGCCCGGATCGAAGAGGGGCCGGAAAACCCTTATTCGGCATTTCGTCTCAATGGCCAGCAGGCGGCAGGTCTCGGCATCGTCCGCCAATCGGGCGCAAACACGCTCGCTGTTGCCGATGCCGCCAAGCGCACCATGGCCGACGTGCAGCCAAGCCTGCCCGAAGGCATGAAAATGGTGGTCGGCTCCGATGAATCCCTGTTCATCAGCCGCGCCATCGACAAGGTCTGGGTGACGCTTGCGGAGGCGGCGGTGCTGGTGGTGCTCGTCATCTATCTCTTCCTCGGCAGCTGGCGCGCTACCCTCATCCCGGCCGTGACGGTGCCGCTCTGCTTGCTTGCAAGCTTCGCGGTGCTGTGGCTGCTGGGATTTTCCATCAACCTTCTCACTCTGCTGGCGATGGTGCTGTCGATCGGCATCGTCGTCGATGACGCCATCGTGGTGCTCGAGAATGTCTACCACCGGATCGAGGAGGGCGAGCCGCCGCTCGCCGCAGCGTTTGAGGGGACGCGGCAGGTTGGATTCGCGATCATTTCCACCACGCTCGTGGTTTGCGCCGTGTTCGTGCCGATCATGTTCATAGCCGGCCAGACCGGCCTCCTATTTCGAGAGCTGGCCGCTGCAATGATTGGCGCGGTCGCCTTTTCGGGCTTCTTCGCCTTGAGCCTCGCGCCGATGCTTTGCTCGAAGCTGCTCCGCCACGAGGAGCGAGGCCGGCTCGCCGCCTGGGTCGATCGCCGCTTCCGCGCGCTCGAGGGGGCCTATGCGCGGCACTTGGACGGCGCGCTGAAGCGGCCGCTGATACCTTTGGCGGCGGTCGTGGGCTTCCTTGCCGTTGCGGGAGCGCTGTTCGCGACGCTGCAGTCGGAGCTGGTTCCGGCGGAGGATGTCGGCATCCTCAGCGCCAACATCTCCGCCCCCGAGGGCACCGGCTTTGCCGAGATGGACCGCTACGCCCTTGATGCGCAGGCGCGGCTGCTGCCGCTGGTGGATGACGGGCAGGGCGCGGAAGGCGGAGCGGTGCGCTCGCTGATCAGCCGCACGCCCGGCGGCTTCGGCACCAGCGACGATTTCAACAGCGCCACCTTCATCGTCTTCCTGAAGCCCTGGGAAGATCGCGAAACCACGACGGCCGAGGTCGCTCAAGAGGTCAACAAGATACTTGGCCAGATCCCGGCAGTTCGGGGCAACGCCCAGGTCCGCTCCTCGCTCGGTCGGGGCAGGAGCCAGCCGGTCAGCTTCGTCATTGCGGGCAGCACCTACGCCGACCTTGCACGCGCGCGAGACCGGATCATCGCCGCCGCGGCGAACAATCCGGGCATCATCAACCTCGACAGCGACTACAAGGAAACCAAGCCGCAGCTCAGGATCGAGGTCGACACCACCCGCGCAGGCGATCTCGGCGCCTCGATCGAGGCGGTCAGCAACGCGCTGCAGAGCCTGCTCGGCTCGCGGCGCGTTTCGACCTACACCGACCGCGGTGAGGAATATCGCGTGATCGTGCAGGCCGAGGCGGGAGCGCGGGCGACCCAGGAAAATCTCGCCTCGATCTATGTCCGCAGCGGCAACGGAGCGCTGATCCCGCTGTCGAACCTGGTGACGGTACGGGAAACGGCCGGCGCTCGCGACCTCGGCCGCTACAACAAGCTGCGCGCCATCACTCTGTCCGGCGGCCTTGCCCCCGGCTATTCGCTCGGCGAAGCCCTGGCGTTCCTGGAGGAGCAGGCGGCAGCCGCGCCCGAAGTAACGGCGGTGGGTTATCGCGGCGAGAGCCAGGCCTTTCGGGAGACCGGCGGATCCATCTATCTCGTCTTCGCTCTCACCATCCTCATCGTCTACCTGCTGCTCGCCGCGCAGTTCGAGAGCTTCGTCCACCCCGCCGTGATCATCACCACGGTGCCGCTGGCGGTCGCGGGTGGGGTCATCGGCCTTGCCGCCATGGGGCAGACGCTCAATCTCTACAGCCAGGTCGGCATCGTCATGCTGGTCGGCCTTGCTGCCAAGAACGGCATCCTCATCGTTGAATTCGCCAACCAGCTGCGCGACCAGGGCCGAGACATAGAAGCCGCCATCCGGGAAGCTTCGGCGCGCAGGCTCCGGCCGATCCTGATGACCTCCATCGCAACTGCCGCCGGCGCCGTGCCGCTGATGCTCGCCAGCGGCGCAGGCGCTGCGGCGCGTCAGGCGATCGGCGTGGTGGTCGTTTTCGGCGTCTCGATTTCTACCGTGATCACGCTCTTCCTGATCCCGGTGCTTTACTCTCGCCTCGCACGCTTTACGGGGTCTCCGGAAGCGGTGAGCCGCAAGCTCGATGCGCAATTGGCAAGGCCGCTTCCAGCGGAATAGGAGGCAGGATGACGGCCATTGCATCGAAGTCGCAGCTCCGGATGTCGCTGCTTCGTTACGCGCTGGTCACCGTCCCGCTCGTCCTCCTGCTCGGCACCCTTTCGGGCAGGATCGCCAATTCCGGCTATGGCAATTCCTGGTTCGCCGCCTTGGCAAAGCCCGATTTCATGCCGCCGGGGGCGGTGTTCGGCATCGCCTGGACGATCCTCTACATCCTGCTCGGACTGTCGATCGCCATCATCCTCCACGCGCGCGGCGCACGGGGAAGGGGGGTCGCTCTCTCGCTCTTCGCCGCGCAACTCCTGCTCAATTATTCCTGGTCGCCCATCTTCTTCGCGCTGCACCACGTGCGGACGGCGCTCGTCGTCATCATCGCGATGATCGTGCTGTCCTTTGTTACGGCCTGGCTTTTCTCCAGGATTCGCAAGGCGGCCGGGCTGCTCATGCTGCCCTATCTTGCCTGGCTCTGCTTCGCCGCCTTTCTCAACTACCAAATCATCGCGCTGAACCCCGACGCCGAAAGCCTTGTGCCGGGCGCGGCCAGTGCCGATATCGCGCTCTAAGCTATCAGGAGAGCGTGCATGCAGTCCGAAAACCGCATCTTCGATGATTTCGTGAAGGTGATGAACGGCGCCGCCGGGACGCTCGCCGGGATGACCCGCGAGGCCGAGGGCGCTTTTCGCGAGCGGATGCGCGAGTGGATCGGCGGCCTCGATATGGTGAGCCGGGACGAATTCGAGGCGGTAAAGGCGATCGCCGTCGCCGCCCGCGAGGAGAACCAGCTCCTCAAGGCCCGCATTGATGCGCTCGAGGCCGGCGGACCCGGCGCGGCAAGCGCCTCCGGACCGGGCGCCTGAGCGGAACCGGACGTCGCTCGATTGCAGCGCCTTTTCAATCCACAGCTTTCTTCGGGCTTCGGAGCCGCTCCCCTTGAATTGGGGAACGGTGCCGTGCACGCTTTGGCCATGATCTTGAAGGTAAAAAGTCGATGAGAGCGGACGAGTTCGAGATGGAGCGGGAGACCGGCGCCCCGATCGACATGCTCGAACATTATTTCGGCGCCCATGGCTGGGCCTATGAGCGCAGCGGCGACGACGAGATCGTCGCCAATTTCCAGGGTAGCTGGGCGCAGTACGAGCTTCGCGCGATCTGGCGGGAGGACGACAGCGTGCTCCAGTTCCTGGCGCTGCCGGACATCCGCGTCGCCAGCGACAAGCGCGCCGCCACCTACGAGACGATCGGCCTCATCAACGAGCAGCTCTGGCTCGGCCATTTCGAGCTGTGGACGACCTCCGGTCTCGTCCTCTTCCGCCACGCCGCCTTGCTCGAGGGGGAGGACGGCAGCGTCCTCACCCTCCAGCAGGCCGAAACCTTGGTCGAAGCCGCGATCGAGGAATGCGAGCGTTTCTACCCCGTATTCCAGTTCGTGCTTTGGGCCGACAAGACTCCTCAGGAAGCGATCGCCGCCGCCCTCATCGAGACGCAGGGCGAAGCGTGATCGGGCGAAAGTGGTACTTTCGCCCGGGTATTAAGATAACGAAGACAAGTCACCGTTTGGCCTGAGTTCGTCGAAGGCCTGCCCTTCGTGACGGAGCAAGCATGGCGATAAAATTGCCAGGACCTTTCTGGATCATTGGTTGCGGCAACATGGCCGGGGCGATGCTCGAGCGCTGGCTTGCTACTGGCTTGGACGAGCGGCGGGTGACTGTTATCCGCCCCAGCGGCCGCCCGGTCGCCCAAGGCATCCGCGTCCTCACCGAACTTCCCGAAGACGAGGTTCCGGCGCTCGTCCTGCTCGGGGTCAAGCCGCAGAAGCTGGACGAGGTCGCTCCCGTCCTCGCGCCCGTGCTGGATCCCGCCACCATCCTCGTCTCCATCCTTGCCGGGGTCGAGCAGGCGACGCTCCGCCGGCGCTTTCCGACCCCGCGCACGATCGTCAGGGCGATGCCGAACACGCCGGTCAGGCTCGGCAAGGGAGTCGTCGACCTTTACAGCGACGCCGGCGATGAAGAGCCTCGCAAGGCCGTGGGGCAGCTGATGGCCGCCCTCGGCCACGCCGAATGGTTTGCGGACGAGCCAAGCTTCGCGCTCGCCGGCCACCTCACCGGCGCCGGTCCCGCCTTCCTCTACCGGTTCATCGACGCCCTTGCCGCCGCCGGCGAAGCCCTCGGCCTTCCGGCTCCCCAGGCCGCCCGCCTCGCCGCCGCCATGGCCGAGGGCGCGAGCGCATTGGCCGCGACTTCGAACGAAACCCCCGCCGACCTCGCCCGCCGCGTCGCCAGCCCCGGCGGTACCACCGAAGCGGGGCTGGGGGTGCTGGATGCCGACCATGCGCTTCGGCAGCTCGTTCTGCGCACGCTGGACGCCTCCCGCAGAAGGGGCCTCGAAATGGCCGAAGCGGCGCGGAAGGTGGGCTAGAAGAACGCCAAGTCGATCTCCGGACGGGGAGTTGACCCTGTCACGCGATTGTAACAATTAGGCTCCTCGCCGCCCGGGGAAGGTTCCAGAGCAATCCGACAAATCGCCGCCTTGCCCTATCGCAGTCGCGGCAGCGGCGTGGATGCGCCGGTCAGCATCTTGCTCGTCACCTCCCGCGAGACCCGGAGGTGGGTCATCCCCAAGGGCAATCCTACCAGCGGGCTTTCCCCGCACGCCGCCGCGGCCCTGGAGGCGGAGGAGGAAGCCGGCGTCCGCGGAGCAATCTGCCCGACGCCGCTCGGCGCCTATCGTTATCGAAAGCGGCAGCGCAGCGGCGCTTCGCTGATGCTCGACGTCGATGTGTTCCCGCTGGCGGTGACGCAGGAGCTGGAGAGCTGGAAGGAGAGCGGCCAGCGCGAACGCCGCTGGTTCCAGCTCGCCGAAGCCGCCGATGCCGTCGAGGAGGCGGATCTCGCGAATCTCATTCGCTCCTTCGGTGCGCCCGAATTCAATCGCGCGGCGCGCCCGTCGACGATGCTGGAAGCCGTTGCCAAAAAATCAAAGGTGGGCCCGATGTTCGCTTGGTTTCAGCGCTTGCTGCCGAAGACGGGAAACTTCTTCGAGCTTTTCGAAGCCCATGCCGTGAGCGTGGTCGGCGCCGCGGGTGCGATCTGCCGGCTGCTGGAAGGCGGCGCCGCGATGAAGGACCATATCCGTGAGATCCAGGAACGCGAACATGAGGCCGACACTGTCATCCGGGAGGTGCTGACCACCGTCCGGGGGAAAGTCCGGACCCCCTTCGATCGTGGAGCCATCACCAGCCTGATCGGCGCGATGGATGACGCGATCGACGAAATGAAGGCGGCGGCCTCGGCAATCGATCTCTACGAGGTGACGGAGTTCGATCAGGAAATGAAGGATATGGCGGCGATCATCGTCGACGCTGCCCGGCTGACTGCCGAGGCGATGCCGCTGCTGCGCGACATCGCCCGCAACGGCGGCCGCATTCACGAACTCACCTCGAGGCTGGTGCGCATGGAAGGCCATGCGGACGACATCCACGCCGCCGGCCTCAAACGGGCCTTTCAGCGCGACGGCGCGGACAACACGCTGAAGTTCATTGTCGCACGGGAAATCTACAAGCATCTCGAACGCATCACCGACTCCTTCGAGGACGTGGCCAACGAAGTTGACGGTATCGTCATCGACCACGCCTGAGGGAGCGGGGGCATGCATGAACTCGCGCTGCCGTTGCTGGTCGGCCTCATCGTCATCGCTCTGGCATTCGATTTCCTGAACGGCCTCCACGATGCCGCGAACTCGATTGCAACGGTTGTCGCCACCCGGCTGCTCGGGCCGGTCCAGGCAGTGGTCTTCGCGGCCTTTTTCAATTTCGCCGCTTATTTCCTCAGCCTCGCCGTTCCGAGCCTTCACAAGGTTGCCGAGACGATCGGCAAGGGGCTGATCGATCAGGACGTAATCACGCCGGCGGTGGTGTTCGGCGCCCTCGTCGGCGCGATGTTCTGGAACGTCGTGACCTGGCTGAAGGGCATTCCCTCCTCGTCGAGCCACGCCCTTGTCGGTGGATTGGTGGGGGCAGGCGTCGCCCATGCCGGGCTTACCGGGGTGGAATGGACGGGGCTCAACAAGACGCTGGTCGCGATCGTCCTGTCGCCGACGCTCGGCATGCTGCTGGCAATGTTGATCATGCTGATCTCGAGCTGGCTGCTGAAAAGCTCGACCGCGAAGGGCGCCGAGCGCAGCTTTCGAGGGCTCCACCTCATCTCATCGGCAGCTTACTCGGTTGGTCATGGGCTCAACGACGCTCAGAAGACGATGGGGATCATCACGGTTCTGCTGTATTCGACCGGCTATCTGAGCGGCGATTTCGAAGTGCCGCACTGGGTCGCCATCAGCTGCTATGTCGCGATCGGCCTCGGGACGCTG
>JALYGI010000576.1 GCA_030777185.1 Pseudomonadota bacterium | reverse complement strand
AGGCCAGCCGATGCCCCGGTGATCAATGTGACCGGGCGCACGAGGTTCAGGCCCTGAGGCTCGCCTTCACGATCTTGCCCGGATTGCGCGGCGGCTCGCCCTTGGGGAGCGCGTCGACATGCTCCATGCCTTCGACGACATTGCCCCAGACGGTGTATTGGCGATCGAGGAAACGGGCATCGTCGAAGCAGATGAAGAACTGGCTGTTGGCGCTGTGCGGAGCATTGGTCCGCGCCATCGAGCAGGTGCCGCGGACGTGCGGCTCGGCGTTGAACTCGGCCTGGAGGTCCGGCTTGTCCGATCCGCCGGTGCCGGTGCCGGTTGGATCGCCGCCCTGGGCCATGAAGCCCGGAATGACACGGTGGAAGACGACGCCGTCATAAAAGCCGTCGCTGACCAGGCTCTTGATCCGTTCGACGTGACCCGGGGCGAGGTCCGGCCGCAGGCGGATGACGACATCGCCGCCGTTATCCAGGCTGAGCACCAGAGTGTTGAGTTCGTCCGCCATGTTCGGTCTCCTTGGAAAGGTTTGGCCGTGCCTTAGGGCCTGATCGGTTGAGGTGGAAGCGCTATGCGCTTCCGCCGAAGGCGTGAATCAGGCCCTTTTCATGGGGTGAGACCTTGATTCACGGATCGGGCTGATCCAGCCTGATCCGATCAAGGTCTTGGCATCGCGCCCCCAAGACGCCACCCCGCGCGCGTCACAATTGTCGACAGACAAGGCATCCCGGCTTAGGTAGCGCTGACGGCGCAGCATCCATTGAGCGGAGAGGGCGATGAGCGAAAGCGATCTCGAAACGCCCGGCGGCGCTCTGGCCGAAGCGCCCGAAGACCGGATGGACGAGGACGACCGGCTGAAGCCTGAATTCGTCCGGCGCGTCACCGAGCGCGTCGAAGCCGGCGACACCGAAGGCGCCCGAGCGCTTGTCGAGCCGCTCCACCCGGCCGACCTCGCCGACCTGTTCGAGCTGGTCGACCGCGACGAGCGGCGCGAGCTCGCCGCTGCCCTCGCCGATCTGCTCGATGGCGACGTGTTCGCGGAGATGAACGACTGGGTGCGCGACGAGCTGATCGATGCTCTGGAGCCGCACGAAGTCGCGGAGATTGCCGGCCAGCTCGATACCGACGACGCCGTCGCGATCATCGAGGACATGGAGGAGGATGATCAACGCGCCGTCCTCCGCGCGCTCGACCCGGACGACCGCGCCGCAATCGAGGAAGCGCTTACTTACCCGGAGGAATCCGCCGGCCGCCTGATGCGGCGCGACTTCGTCGCGGTGCCCGAGCATTGGACGGTGGGGCAGGTGATCGACTATCTTCGCGCGGGCGAGGACCTCACCACCGATTTCTGGGAAATCTACGTGGTCGATCCGCAGCACCGGCCGGTCGGTACGATGCTCTTGAGCTGGATCCTGCGCACGCCGCGCAGCTTCGCCGTCGCCGACCTGATGCAGCGCGAGCAGACCTTGATCCCGGTCGACATGGACCAGGAGGAGGTGGCGCTTCGCTTCCAGAAATATGCACTTATCTCCGCTGCCGTGGTCGACCAGTCCGGCCGCCTCGTCGGCATGATCACCGTCGACGATGTTGTCCACATCATTCAGGAAGAAGCGAGCGAGGACGCGCTGCTTCTGTCGGGCGTCGGCGAGGGCGATATCAACGAGCCCGTCATCGACAGCTATAAGAGCAGGGCGCGCTGGCTGATCGCCAATCTCGGCACCGCGCTCGTCGCCGCCACCATCATCGGGCAGTTCGAGGAAACCATCTCCCGCATGGTGGCGCTCGCCGCGCTGATGCCGATCGTGGCGGGCGTCGGCGGCAATGCAGGGACGCAGACGCTCGCCGTGACCGTGCGGGCGCTGGCCACCAATCAGCTCACCCAGTCCAACACCCTTCGTGCGATCACCCGCGAGATCAGGGTGGCCATGTTGAACGGCATCACCGTGGCGGTCCTGATCGGGATCGGCGTTACTTTATTCTTCTCCAACCCGACGCTGGGGCTCGTGATCGCCTCCGCAATGCTCACCAACATCATCATTGCCGGCCTTGCCGGCGTGCTGGTCCCGCTCGGGCTCGAACGCGCAGGGGCGGACCCGGCCGTCGCCTCCTCCGTCTTCGTCACAATGGTGACGGATTCGATGGGGTTCCTCGTCTTTCTGGGCCTTGCCAGCGCGTCCGGCATGGTTGGCTAAGCTGTTGATCGGAAACCGCGAATGCGGCAATGCGCAGCCATGTCTTCGCTCAACATAAGCAAGGTGGCCGTCGGCTGCGCGAGCATCGATGCGCTGAGGAAGCGCCAGCAGCTCCGCGTCTCGAACGGCGTGGTGCCGATCACCACGCGCTTCCGGCCGAAGCGGGCGGACGAGCTGATCGGCGGGTCGATCTATTGGATCGTCAAGCACAGGATCACGGCACGGCAGCGGATCCTCGGGTTCGCCGACAACGAGGAGCGCAAGACGATCATCCAGCTCGATGCGGAGCTGGTGACGGTGCGCGCACTGCCGAAGCGGGCACATCAGGGCTGGCGCTATCTTGCGGCGGAAGACGCGCCGGCCGATTTCGACGGCTCGGACGACGAGCTCGCCAGTCTTCCGCCGGCGCTGCTGACGAAGCTCTCAGCGCTGGCCTTGATTTGATTTCCCGCAGAGGACCTGACCGGATCCGTTCGATTTCACGGTGCAGGCCGGGCTTCCGATGATCTTCGTGTCACCCTGTCCGCTGCTGGTCACGGTGGCGGCGCGGCGCACGGCGACGGCGATCAATCCCGACGTGCTGGCGTTGATCTGAGCATCTTCGACGCTGAGCGCTTCGGCGTCGAGGTCGCCCGCCCCCTGGATCGTCGCGCGAAGGCTTTTCGCCTTGCCCCCGACGGTGATCTTGCCTGAACCGAGCAACGCCACGGCAAGCGTGTCCGCCTCTATGGCGCCGACGTCGATCCGGCCGCTCCCGGAGACCGAGGCATCGAACCGCATCGTGCGCGCCTTGTCGATCGAAAGACGTCCCGAGCCCTCGAGGGAGGCGCCGCGCAATCCATATGTGCTGAGGAGGATGCGAACCGGGCCGGCGGCCTCGCCGGGATATCCGCCCCAGGCCGAGCGATTGGCGCGGACGCGCAGCGTCCGGCCCTGGACCTCGATCGATACCCGCTCGATCGCCGCATTGCTGCCGCTGGCCGTGGCCGAGCTTGCCCGGCCGGTCGTCAACGCGACTTGAAAAGGGCCGTCGACCTGGATGCGATCGTAGTCGGTGACGGTGTAGCGGCGTTCGGCAGCCGAGGCCGGAGCGGCGGAGAGCGCGAGAAAGGCGGCGAGCATGATCCTGGTCATGGACACGGATCATGCCGCCGAATCGTTAAGGCTTGCTAACCAAGACGCTCAACCGCCGCAGCGGACGCTGCCGGAACCCCTTTTATTGACGTTGCACCGGGCGGTTCCGGTGAGGTCCACGTCGCCCGAGCCCATGATCGAGACATTGGCGGTCTCCATCGCGCGGGCACGCACGTCGCCGGAGCCGACGATGGACACGGAGGCCGTCCGGACTTCCACCCCTTCAAGGTTCACGTCGCCGGACCCGGCGATGGAAATGTCGGCGCTATCGGCACTTCCCGAGGCGGTGATTCCGCCGGAGCCGGCAATCGAGAAATCCGCGTCGCGCGTTCTCAGCGATCCGATCTGGAGATCGCCCGATCCGGCGATCGAGGCGGCGAAGCGGTTCGATTCCACCCGGTCCACCCGCATGTCGCCGGAGCCGGCGATCGCGGCCGCGCGGATCGCGGGCAAGGTCACATGGATGATCGTCTTTGTCGTATTCCGCTTCCAGCCCGTCGACCAGTTGCCCCGCTCCATTCCGATCTTGAGATTGCTGCCGTCGACCTCGATCTTGAGCCTGTCGAGCGTCTGGGGATCCCCCTCGGCGCGAACCGAATGCCGCGGCCCGACGGTCACAATCACATCGTGCGGACCCGCCAGCGACACCGCGTCGAACCCGGCAAGATCGAAGCTGCGCTGCGAGCGCTGACCGCCGCCTTCGGATCCCGACTGCGCGTCCGCCGCCATGTTGCAGGCCCCCAACATCAGCGACGACGCAAGAATCAACCCTGTCCGCATGGCTTCTCTCCCCAGCTGTATTATTGTTGCAATACAGGATGGCGGAGGCAGCCGCAACATGAAAAAGGCGGCCCGTTGCCGAGCCGCCTCCTTCATTTTGGCGTAGAAGAAGCCGCTAGGCGACCTTCTCCTTGTTGTAGACTGAAGCAGCCTTGTTCAGGATCTCCAGGATCTTGTCGAGCGCCTTGGGCTCGTCGAGCTGCTCCATCGCCGCCAGCTCGCG
>JALYGI010000575.1 GCA_030777185.1 Pseudomonadota bacterium | reverse complement strand
ATCGAGGACCTCGCCCAGCTCATCCACGATCTCAAGAACGTGAACGAGCGTGCGCGCGTCTCGGTGAAGCTCGTCGCGGAGATCGGCGTAGGCACGATTGCGGCGGGCGTGGCGAAGGCGATGGCCGACCATGTGACGATCTCCGGGTTCGAAGGCGGCACGGGAGCCTCGCCGCTCACGTCGCTCACTCATGCGGGCCTGCCGTGGGAGATCGGGCTTGCTGAGACGCAGCAGACGCTGGTTCTCAACGGCCTGCGCAGCCGCATCTCCGTCCAGGCTGACGGAGGGCTTCGCACGGGCCGCGATGTCGCGGTCGCCGCGCTACTCGGTGCGGACGAGTTTGGCTTTGCCACCGCCCCGCTGATCGCTGCCGGCTGCATCATGATGCGCAAGTGCCACCTGAATACCTGCCCCGTGGGCGTCGCCACGCAGGATCCCGTGCTCCGGGCGCGGTTCACCGGCCTTCCGGAGCACGTCATCAACTATTTCTTTTTCGTCGCCGAGGAAGTGCGGGAGATCCTTGCCAGCCTCGGACTGCGCCGCGTCGAAGACCTGATCGGGCGCACCGAGCTTCTGGTCGCGGAAGCGGCTGTGGATCATTGGAAGGCGAGGGGGCTCGATCTTTCGAAACTGCTGTATGCGCCGCACGCGCCGACTGAGGCCCGGCGGAGCAGCGAGCGGCAGCGGCATGCGCTCGACGGGGTGCTGGACCGCGAGCTCGTCGCTGCCGCACAGCCGGCTTTGGCGGAGGGTGCACCGGTGCGGATCGACCGCGACGTGCGCAACGTCAACCGCAGCATCGGCACCATGCTTTCGGGTGAAGTCGCGCGCCGTTACGGCCATGCCGGCCTTCCCGCCGGGACAATAGACCTCCGGCTGCGCGGGACGGCGGGGCAGAGCTTCGGTGCTTTCCTCGCTCATGGCGTGACCTTGGATTTGGTCGGCGATGCCAACGATTATGTGGGCAAGGGTCTGTCGGGCGGCAGGATCGCGATCCGCCAGCCGGAGGAGGCGAGGCGCGATCCGCATGCGAACATCATCGTCGGCAACACTGTGCTTTACGGCGCGGTCGCGGGCGAGGCCTATTTCGGCGGTGTCGCGGGCGAGCGGTTCGCGGTCCGCAATTCCGGGGCCGTGGCGGTGGTGGAAGGGGCCGGCGATCATGCCTGCGAATATATGACCGGCGGCGTCGTCCTCGTCCTGGGTGAGGTCGGCCGCAACTTCGCGGCCGGAATGTCCGGCGGCATCGCCTATGTCTACGATCCCGACGAGCGCCTCGCCGGCCAGTGCAACGCGGCGGGCATCGATCTCGAGCCGGTGCGGTTCGAGCTCCACGATCCTTCCGAGCCGGGCCTTCCGCTGTACGAGGCTCTGGATGTGCACGACAACGGTATGGGTGACATGCTGCGGTTCGACTCCGAGCGCCTGCGCATCCTCCTCGAGCGGCACCTTGCCGCCACGGGCAGCCCTCGGGCGCGAGCAATGCTCGCGGACTGGCCGGCTGCCGCCGGCCGCTTCGTCAAGGTCTTCCCGCGCGAATATCGCCGAGCTTTGCTGGACCGGCAGGTCCTCGCCGAGCCCCACCTCGTCGCAGCCGAGTAAGATAAATGGGCAATCCGACTGCATTTCTCGAATTGGATCGCAAAGGCCGGGGCGCCGAGCCGCCGCTCGCGCGCGTGAGGCACTGGCGCGAGTTTGTCCAGGATCCGGGCGCCGAGGAAGTGCGCGCGCAAGCCTCGCGATGCATGGATTGCGGCATTCCATTCTGCCACAGCGGCTGCCCGGTCGATAATCTCATCCCGGACTGGAACGACCTCGTTTACCAGGACGATTGGCGGACGGCGCTCGACCGCCTCCACCAAACCAACAATTTTCCGGAGTTTACGGGCCGTGTCTGCCCCGCGCCCTGCGAGGCCGCCTGCACCCTTAATCTTGCCGACGCGCCGGTGACGATCAAATCGATCGAGTGCGAGATTGTCGATCGCGGCTGGGGCGAGGGCTGGATCAGGCCCCAGATTGCCCCGCGCGGAACCGGCAAGCGGATCGCCATTATTGGATCGGGGCCTGCGGGCCTGGCCTGCGCGCAGCAGCTGGCTCGGCTCGGCCATGCACCGACGGTGTTCGAAAAGAACGACCGGATCGGGGGTCTCCTCCGCTACGGCATTCCGGACTTCAAGCTCGAGAAGCGGCAGATCGACCGCCGGATCGCCCAGATGGAGGCCGAGGGCGTGATCTTCCGCTGCGGCATGCATGTCGGTGTCGACGTGTCCGTGGAGCGGCTGATGGACGATTACGATCTGCTCGTGCTTGCCGGCGGAGCGGAGCTTCCGCGCGACCTCGACGTGCCTGGCCGGGAGCTGGACGGGGTCCACTTCGCCATGGACTTCCTGAGCCAGCAGAACCGGCGCATCGCGGGAGACGAGGAGGAGCAGGCGGCTCCGGGCGGCACCATTTCCGCCACCGGCAAGCATGTCATCGTCATCGGCGGCGGCGATACGGGGTCCGACTGCATCGGCACCTCTCATCGTCAGGGCGCACTTTCGGTCACCCAGCTCGAGATCATGCCGCAACCGCCGCTGAAGGAGAACAAGGCTCTCACCTGGCCGCACTGGCCGATGAAGCTCAGGACCTCCTCCTCGCAGGAAGAGGGGGTCGCGCTCGAATTCGCGGTCGTGACGCGCCGTTTGCAGGGTGAGGGAGGGCACGTCACGGGGCTGGTGTGTGAGCGGGACGGGCAAGTGATCGAAATTCCGGCCGATTTGGTGCTCCTTGCAATGGGGTTCCTGGGGCCCCGCACCGACGGTGCCGTCGGCCAAAGCGGGGTCCACCTTACTTCTCGCGGCACCGTTGCTGCGTCTATGCAGGATTACCGGACTTCCAGCCCGCGCGTCTTCGCCTGCGGCGACATGCGCAGGGGACAGTCGCTTGTGGTCTGGGCAATCCGCGAGGGCCGCGAATGCGCCGCTGCCGTGCATGATCAACTGCTCCGAACAGCGGCGTGAGATTCCCCAGCTGGCGCAGTATGTGACGGCAAATAGAGCTTCGTTCGAGGGGCACCCGTTGCAACCAACCTCTCCCGCCTCGGGATAGGCGAGGTCCGGTGTGGGTCGAATGCAGACACTCGCTGTAGTCGCATCCAAAGTTCGGCGGGACGATATCTACAGCTAATCGGCTTTCACTACTTGTTCCAATTTAGGTCGCTCCGGCCCTCAGCAACAAGACGACTTTCCCCCCAGCCTAAGTTCGGGATAATTATTCAATTGGCACGCATTCTCTCGTGTCGCGGTTGTACGGAGCGTCTCCGATGCAGAACTCTCAATTACCAACCTCAAGGTCTCTGAAGTTTGGCAACTCGCGCGAGCCAGCGGGCGAGCAGCCGAACAGACCTTCACCCCCGTCGATTGGGGTCGAAGTCACCATTACTGGCAACATAGAAGCCGCCCTGGACCTACACATCGAAGGGAACGTGGTGGGGGACGTGCGTTGTCAGACGCTCTATCAAGGGAAATCCAGCAAGATCAGCGGCAGCATCCAGGCCGCTCGCGTCCGCATCGCGGGAATTGTCGAAGGCGGGATCGAGGCGCGCGACCTTGCCGTCGAAGCCACCGCGCGAGTGACGGGGGATGTCACCTATGGCCGCCTCCACGTTGCGAATGGCGCCAGCCTCGAAGGAAAGCTCAAATGGGAGCGTCCGGCGGAACTCGGAACTGACGAGAAGCCCATTGGGATGAGTTCCAGGGCGCAGCCGGTCGCGACCTCGGTAGGAGCAAAGTCAGTGATTCAGGCCGCGGCGCCCTTCGCGCGTCATCATCATCATCATCATCATCGGCAGAAGGGGAGAGGCGAACCGACCCGCCGCCAAGTCGAAGTCATCAAGCGCACCGAGACCTAATCAACGAACGAACCGCCCGCAGATTTAGCGAAGTCCCCGCCCGGGAGGCGTGGATTGCCCGGGGTGAGCGGTGTGGGTTGATCAACTCGGAGCTCAATCAAGGGTAGCCAAATTTTCGCCTCGCCCCTGCAACCCTATGGGCCGCCGGGGATTGGCAGCGGTCATGGCCA
>JALYGI010000574.1 GCA_030777185.1 Pseudomonadota bacterium | reverse complement strand
ACCCTGCTCCGGTCGACGGCGAAATCGTGGTCACCGGCACCCGCGCGAGCCTTCAATCGGCGATCGCGCGGAAGAAGAACGCCGGCACGGTTGTTGATTCGATTGTGGCCGAAGATATTTCGCAGTTCCCGGACAAGAATATCGGCGAGGCGCTGCAGCGCATCACTGGCGTCCAGCTGACGCGCGATTTCGGCGAGGGCACGCAGGTCAGCATCCGCGGCGTGGAGCCGGACCTCAACCGGGTTGAGATCAACGGGGCGACGGTGCTCGGCCAAGGCGGCGGCGGCCAGCGCGGCGCCGATTTCCGCGAGCTCGCATCCGAGCTCGTCAAATCAATTGACGTCTTCAAGGGGTATACCGCCGACCTCACCGAAGGCGGCGTCGGCGGCACCGTCAGCATCCAGACTCGCAGGCCGCTGGAGCTTCGCCGGCCGCTGCTCGCGGTCACAGCATCGGGCCAATATCTCGATACGAGGAAGACGTTCCAGCCGCGTGGCAACATCACCGGAGCGACGAAGTTCTTCAACAACCGGCTGGGCGTGCTCGTCAACGTCACCTACGACCGCGCCGACACGCGTGCCGACTTCCTGCGCAACACCGAGTGGAGGCGTTTTGCCGCCAATGCGGACCAGACCGACCTCAACAACGACAACAAGAAGATCACGGAGGATCCGAGGTTCGCCAACATCGCGACCCCCCAGGGGTGTGCTGCGTTACCGTCGGCAGACCGCGTGCCCTGCTTTACGCAGTTCGCCGAGTTCATTCCGGCAATCCCCCGTTACGGCCTGTGGCAGCGCCGGGACAACCGGCTTTCCGGCGTCGGAACGGTGCAGTTCGCCGTCACCGACAATTTCGACATCTACGCCGAATATCAGCGCAACCGGCGCGATCAGCGCCTTACCGACTATAACTACGTATTCGACGTCACGAACATCACCCGGATCAACACCGCGAACAATTGCGCCACCTGCGTCATCGACGCGGAAGGCAATTTGATCGAGTTCAGCACGGCCGCCACAGCGCCAAGTGCCACCACAGGTGCGGGCTCGATCTTCAGCGTCAACACGCGGGATTTCGGCTTCGTGCAGAACTCCGAGTACAGGACGCTCGGGTTCAACTGGAACATGGACCGGATCAGGGTGGCCGGCTTTGGGATCAACTCCAAAGGCACGACCTCGAGCGACAACCGGAACATCGTCCTCAACGCCACGATCCCGAACATCCGCGTGACGCTCAATCCTAAGACCGGCGTTCCGACCTTCGGCTTCCCGGCTAACGCCGATCCGAACGATCCGAACACCTATCTCAATCCGCCGATCGCAATTCAGGGTAATCGGCCCCCGGTCGTCGCTGCCTTCCAATATCGTCCGGAAGAAGTCGATGTGACCGAGGATCACTACAAGCTCGACACCGACTTCGACATCGAACATCCGATCTTGAGGTTGGTCGAGGCCGGCGTGCAGTACCGAAATTCGAGTTCGCTTCGCTTCGCGGGCGGGACGAACTTCGTGAACCCTCAGGGCGTGTTTGTTCCGACGCCCTTCATCACCGCGAACGTCATTCTCGGGTCCGAAAACACCGAGTTGGCTTTCCCGCCGAACAGACCCCAGGCGACGAGTCTCACCTGGACGCGGGAGAAGTTCGCACGGTTCCTCCAGACCTCGACCCAGTTCACGCCCGGCACCTTCTTTCCCAAAGGCAAGCGTACCGGACTGCCCGACAAGTGGTTCACCGGGAACTTCAATCAGATCGGCGACTTTTTCGACCAGCAGTTCGTCAATCACGACCGCGTTCGTGAGGTAAACGGCGTGCCGCAGACGCCCGCGCACGACATCCGCGAGGACATCTGGGCCGGTTACCTCAAGGGCAATTTCGAGTTCGACGCCTTCGGCCTGCCTGTCACCGGCAATCTGGGTGTCCGCTATGCGCACACCCGCGACGTCTCGACCGGTTCGCTGGTGCGGCGCGAACGGCGCGACCGCGTTCCGACCCGGCAAAACCCCAGCCCCACCGAGATCGTCACCGTCTCCGCCGGCACCGTCTCGGTCGAGAACAGCTACGACAATTGGCTGCCGAGCTTCAACATCGCGACCCAGTTCATCCCCAACGAGCTGATCGCGCGCTTCGGCGTGTCGAAGCTGATGGCGCGTCCTCGGCCGACCGATCTGGTGCCGAATGCGAACTGCCTCTTCGACGTCGCCGACTTCACGGAGGATTTCCTTCCCAACGTCTGCACCGCGGGCAATCCGGCGCTGGAGCCGTACAAGGCCTGGCAGTATGACGCGAACCTTTCCTGGTACCCCAATCGCGACACGCTGCTCAGCGCCGCCTTCTTCTACAAGGACGTCCAGAGCTTCATCATCCCCAACGTGACCCGCTTCGACGTCAATCTCTTTGGAGACGGCGAGCTTTTTGACGTGCGCCAGCCGGTCAATGGCGCGGGGGCGCAGATCAGCGGCGTGGAGCTCACCGCCCAGACGGCTTTCACCTTCCTGCCGGAGCCGTTCGACGGTCTGGGCGTGCAGGCGAACTACACCTACCAAGACGCAAAGAACGTGGGTCTCTTCAACCGGCTCACCGGCGAGGAATTGTCCTTCCCCGGCCTGTCGAAGCACAGCTACAATTTGGTCGGCTATTACGACAAAGGCTTCCTGAACATGCGCGTCGCCTGGAACGCGCGTTCGAAATACCTGCAGGTACCCGCCGAGCGCTCCGGCAATCCGGTGTTCCGCGACGCCACCGGCTATCTTGATGCCAAGGCGACTTTCCGCTTCCCCAATTTCTATGGCGCCTCCTTCTTCGTCGAAGGCAAGAACCTCACCAAGGAGGGCGAGCGCCAAACCGCGGGCAGCATCCGGC
>JALYGI010000573.1 GCA_030777185.1 Pseudomonadota bacterium | reverse complement strand
CAAATCACCTTCTTCCGCTCCCGGCCGGCAATCGATCCAGCCAATCCAAGCGCCTTTGCGCCTAGGCAAATCGTCTTCGCGCATGCGGCGCTGTCGGATCCAGAGACGGGGAAGCTGATCCACGATCGGCGGACCGCGCGGGCAGGCTTCGGGATCGCGGGAGCGGCGGCGGACGAAGCCAACATCGTGCTGCTCGACTGGCGGCTTCGGCGAGGGGCCGACGGCATTTTCCGCGCGCGCACTCCGGCGCGGGATTTCGCGCTCGATCTCGCCTTCACACCCACCCAGCCGATCATGCTCAATGGCGACCGAGGATATAGCCGCAAAGGGCCGCGGCCGGAGCAGGCAAGCTATTATTATTCGATTCCGCAGCTGGCGGCTGCGGGGACGATCGTGCGGGGCGGCAAGCGAGTGGCGGTGACGGGGCGAGCCTGGCTGGATCGGGAATGGCACTCCACCCTGCTCGATCCCGCTGCGGTCGGCTGGGACTGGACCGGGATCAACCTCGATGATGGCAGTGCCCTGATGGCGTTCCAGGTGCGTGGTCGCGACAACCGTGCGCTTTATGCGGGCGGTACGTTGCGGAGGCCGGGCGGCAGCGTGATCGTCTTCGCTCCGGGTGACGTGCGGTTCGTGCCGCGAAGGCGCTGGCGCTCGCCCAGTACCGGAGCCGTTTATCCGGTCGAAGCGGAGTTCGTCGTGAGGCTGCCGGAAGGAATGCGCCGCTTTCCGCTCAAACCGCTGTTCGACGCGCAGGAGCTTGATGGCCGCAGCGGGGGAATGCCGGTATATTGGGAAGGCGCCGTCACGACCCCGGGCGGCCGCGGCTATTTGGAGCTCACGGGCTATGCGGGCGCGCTCTCGCTCTGAACGTTGCTTGCGAAGCTTCGACAGCTCTTATCAGCCTGCTGTGCTGCGCCATGCATGAGCTAGGATGGTGGGCCCGGAGGGATTCGAACCCCCAACCTAGCCGTTATGAGCGGCCGGCTCTACCGTTGAGCTACAGGCCCCAACCCGAAGCGGGCCACCGATAGCGGAGCGGCCGCTCTCATTGCAAGCTTGCGGGTCAGGCGTGAAGCGGCGTGGCGTTTCTGCCTGCCTCCACGACATCCTCGATCTTGGCAGCGGTGACGCCGCGCTTGGCGAGCAGGCCGAGAATACCCTCCCACCAGGCGTAAAAAGCGTCCAGATCCGCCTTCGTCCGTACAAAGGGCGTATGCCCCGGCTCGATCGATGGGGAATGGTAGGAGATTGAGATGATCTGGTGCCCCTCTTCGAGCAGCCGCTCGAGCGCAGGCAGCGCCTCCTGGAGCGGGAACCCCTCGGGGGTCAAAGAAACCCGGTTGAGCAGCCCCAACCGGGCAAGCGCGCCGCGTACGATGGGAACCTTGCGGGTTAGGGGAAAAAAAGCGGGGCCAAGGCCGCGAACCGCACCCAAATAGGCGGAGGAAAGCGGCACCTCCAGCATGGAACCGCCGCCGATCCGATAGGGAATCGGCTTCACGCCCGAGAAGTTCGGGCCCTTCTCGTCGCTATAATCGAACCTGGCGCGCACGGACACGTCGACCTCGTAGCCGAGATCGCTCAGGATCCCGGCGGTATTCGCACCCACGCCGTAACGTCCGGCGCGATACATGATCGGGCGACGCCCGAACGAACTCGCGATCGTTTCGGTTAGGTTGGTGAGCTTGGCTCGTTCCAGCGCAGGCGGAAGATTGCCCGCAAAGCTATTGGTGCGATTGACCTCTTCTTCGAAAGGCGGGTTCACCCAGGGGTGAAGCTGCGTGCCGATTCCGCAGGTGCCAGCCTCCTGCAGCGGGCCCAGAATGTCGATCGAAGCTGGATCGGTCGCGATCGGATGATCGACGAGGTAGATGCTATGCGCGCCCAGATCCCGAAGCCGCCGATCGGCCGCCGGCATCGCCTTCATGTGGGTTGTGGATCGATTGTCGCGGTTTTGCGGCTTGGACCAATCGAACTCCTCCTCGGTGTCGCAGAAGACCATGAAGCGCTGCCCGAAGGAGGCCGGGAACTTCAGGTACCAGCTTTCATGCGGCGGGAGGTCCAGCCTGCCGGCGGCAGACGGACCGTCCGAAATTTCAGAAGCCATGACCGGTCAGCTGCCCTGCCCGGTCGAACGCTCCGGCGCCTCGAGCGGCGGAAGAAAGAGCGAGAAGCGATCGGGTCCGACCTCCAGCCCCCCGCCCATCGCCTCAGCCAGGTTTCTCACCAGCCGGAGTGAAAAACCAAGCCCCAGCGCGGGCGCTCCGGGCCAGTCCCCTTCCGGACTGTAGCCGGGATCGAGCAAGGCCGCCTCGTCGAGACCGTCGATCGCCCGCGGCCGGTCGATCGAGAGGCACAGCATGGTTGCGCCGCCAAGCTGGCCCAGCCTCATGCTCGCGGTGATCGTCTCGCCTTCCTGAGCAAGGCCGATCGTCCCGGCCAGCATTCGAGCGAACATGCGTTCGGCCGCGCCAAGCTCGGCCTTTGCAGGCGGCAGGTCGCGCATGATCTCGATCGCGATCCGGGCGCCGCGCTGGCCCGCGACCCGTTCATAGGCATCGTGGAGGCGGCACAGGAGCGCCACCGCATCCACTGAGCTTTCACTGAGGCTGAGCCGCTGCGTCTCGATCCGCGCGGCCGTGTCGAGATCGTCCACCGCCGATAGCAGACGGCTCGCTTGCTCCATGATTTCCACGGCCCTAGCGCGATAGCGTGCGCCTGCGGGCCCCATATACTGGCCGTCGATCATCTCGGCGAAGCCGATGATTGCGTTGAGCGGTGTGCGGAGCTCGTGCACGAGCTGACGAAGCGAATCCGCGGGAAGGTTGGTGCCGAACACGCCGTCCGGGACCGGTGCTGCATCGGGGCGTGCGACTTCATCCACGCGCGGACGTCGCGCGCTGCCGCGATAGCCGAGGAACGACCCTGTCCGGCTGTGGAAGAACGGAACGCCCGAGATGCGCCAGTCGCCCGCGGCGGGCCCGATCCCCGCGACGATGAAGCGGGCGTCCCGGAAGGGCGCGCGTTTTTCGAAAGCTCCGGCCGCCTGGCCGTCGACGCCGTGCAGTCCGGGCCCGGCGATGCTGGCGATTGTCTGGCCGACGAGGGGCCCGCGGGGCGCATCATCCACCCAATGGATCACGCCGTCCGGCCCCGTCTCCCACCGGAAGCCGTCGATCTGAAGCCCTGCATCCCCGCTCGCTTCAGGGACCTCCACCGGCGTCTCCGCCTTCTGCTTGCGGAACGCCTCGATGCGCGCGACGAGCTCTCGGATCTGCGCTTCACCTGCTTCGGCTGACGGAGTGACCTGTGCCGGCCGAAGCCGCGCCGGAGCCGACGCATCCACGGTTCCGGGGATGCCGATGTCGCTCGATCCGAAGCTGGCGAGCGCCTGCTCGACCGCTGGATCGAGGTCTCGCCTGTTTCTGATCAGCGCGCGCGATGTTTGCGTCAGCACGGGTAGCAGCTCCACCCATTGTGCCGCGGTAAGCCGGGCGCTGGCAATCAGGGGCGCTGCGATAGAGGGACTATCCTCGGCAAAAAAACGGAAGAGCAAAGGCGAAATGTCTCGGCCGGCCAGAGAACGTGCAATCTCCTGCCGCCTCGCCACGTCGATCTCGCCGCGATGGTCCTGGAGCCAATCGAGCGCCGCATCGACTTCGTCACTGGGTTCATTGTCCCCCTGCTGTGCCAGAAGGTCGACCAACTGCCGCCATTTGGCAGCGCGCGCGGAGGGCTGCGTCTCGGGTAGCGCCATCACGGTCGCGATTCTGTCGTCGAAGCGCACGCTGATCCGATCCCCGCCGTCATTTGAGAAAAATACTGGCGAGCCAATCGTTAACGCGGCCCGCGTTCCTTCGGAAGAGGCAATTCCACGCCGTCGCGTTTTGGCACGGGGAGAAACAGGGTTCCTGATAGAAAAAGGGCGCCGGAGAGCCGGCGCCCCATCTCTTGGGTAGCTTTGCCGCTTTTACCCGCGCTGGGAGAGCCAGAGCATCCAGAAAGCGGCGAGGTTTGCGCGGTTGCCGGTCACCGCCTTGAAGGCAGCCTCCGCTTCCGCCCGTTGACCGGCGAGTGCAAGTGCGGCGCCCAGACGGGTGTTTGCGACATTGTTGTCGATGCCGCCCTTCTGGATCGCAGCGCGGTAAAGCGCCGCCGCCTTGGCATAATCGCCATAGCCGTAGAAAGCATCGGCGGTGCTGAGCGCGAGCTTGCCGTTCGGAGCTGCCATCGCCTTCGACTGCAGCCCTGGCAGTGACGCGCGGTCTGTACTGACGCGGCCTCCGGTTGCGGCGAGCAGCTGCCTGAAATAGTGCTTGGTCGGGCTGATCGCCCGCGCCGCAACACCCTCGTCGATCACAGCCTTGCTCTCGCCGGGGAAGCCCAGGTCGTTGAGATTACTGGCCAGCGTGAGATAGTCCGCGTCGCCCTTCATCACCTTGGCGGCCCGCATGAAGCGCAACACATCGGTCTCGCTCTGCTTGTCGAGATTGGCTGCCTGGCGGTAGATCGTGATGGCGTCGCGCCAATTGTCGGCGGTCGGGTAAGCGGTGACGAGGTCGCGGCTGATCTTCGCCGTCTGCGGCGCAAGCTTGCCTTCATAGGCGAAGCGGAGCGCGCGCTTGTACCAGGCTTCAGGCACCGCTTGGCCCGACGCCTTCCGAGCCGCGATCGCACGCTCGATCAGCGCCACGGCTTCGGCTTTGTTGGTGCCCGCCGTCTCTTCCGCCAGGATCAGCATGGCGTCCGTATTGTTGGGCTCCAGTTCCGCGAGCTTCTTGAAGGCGGCCCTCGCCCGGTCCGACTGCTTGAGGTTCGTGTAGAGGCCACCAAGCGCCCGATAGAATTTCGGCAGGTCTTCGCGCGCAACGCCGCCACTCGCGAGGATCGCCTCGACTGCCGCAGCCTGCGCCGCCTGATCGTTGCTGTTCGTCGCGATTTGAAGCTGCAGGTTGGCAACGATGTAGCGCGCATCGGCACCCGTGGCTGCGGCCTGGGCCGCTGGAAGCAAGGTCGCGGCCGTGGCGAAATCCTTTGCCTGAATGGCCTGCTGCAACGGCGCGATGGCGGCGCGCTCGGGCTTGCTGAGCTCAAATTTGCGGCCCGCCGGCGCCTCTGCCGCCTTGGCGTCCTGCTTCTTCTGCGCGAACGCGGGCGCACCGACGGCAGCGCCGCCCACCACCAGCGATACTGCGACCGCGAACGTCGAAATCCTTTTCATTGCATCTTCTCCTATCAATCGAATTTAGGTCTTCCGGTCAGGCGCGCTGCGCGAGCCAGACCAGCCAAAGATTTGCGAGTTCGGCACGAGGTCCCGTGACGGCACGAAACGCGGCCTCGGCCTCGGCTTTCTGACCCGCACGCGCCAAGGCGATCCCCAATCTTGTGTTTGCTACGCCCGGATCCACCGCCCCTTTCTCGATTGCCGCGCGGTAAAGCGCCGCCGCCTTCTGGAAGTCCCCTTGGGCGAGGAAGGAGTCGCCGGCGCGAAGGGCTGCCGTACCGGTCGCCGCGGCCATTGCCGCGGTCTGCCGGGCGGTGAGCCCGGCGCGATCGGCGGCGGCACGCTTTCCCGACGAGGCAATCAGTTCCTTGAAGGCGGCCTTGCGTGGATCGATCATGTTGGCCGCGACGCCCTCGTCCAGCACCGCCTTGCTCTCGCTCGCCAGGCCGGCCGTGTTGAGGCTCTGAGCGAACTGAAGATAGTCGCGTTCGCCGGCAAGTGCCTTGGCCGATCGCATCAGCCGCCAGGTGTCGATCGCCGCCTCTTGGTCAGCGCGTACGACATCGCGGTGGATAAGCGCGGCGTCGCGCCAGTTGATGACGCTGGGATAAGCGGCGACGAGAGCGCGGCTCAGCCTCAATGCCTGCGGGATCATCTGATTTTGCAGAGCGAGGCTGAGCGCGCGGCGATACCAGCTTTCCGGCACCGGCTGGCCGGCCGCCTTGCGCTGGTCGATCGCCCGATCGAGCAAAGCCACGGCTTCCTGCGGCTTCTTGCGGTCATTCTTGACCTGCGCAAGCGCAAGAACTGCATCCGTGTCGTTGGGAGCAAGTTCGACATAGCGGGCAAGAGCGGCTTCGGTCCGGTCAAGCTTGCCGGCATTCTGGATGAGGGCGGCCTGGTTGCGGTAAAGCAGCGGCAATTCCGCTGCCGGAACAGCACCGCTGCCGATCATAGCCTCGATCGCGGTCGTCTGAAGGCCGATATTGCCGGTCTCCACTCCGAGCCTAAGCTGAAGCGCAGATGCGAGATAACGGGCATAGCCGGAGCGGGCGGCCGACTGGGCGGCGTTCATGGCGCTGGTGGCGGCGGAATAATCGCGGGCCTCGAGCGCGTTCCGGAATGCGAGCAAAGCTGCCCGCTCCGTCTTGTTGAGCTCCGCCGTCTGCGCCTCCTGCGCCGCCGCGGGCGCATATTGGACAAGGGTGACGCCGCCAACGGCAAGCGCCACGCCAAGCGCGACTTTGGACACCGACTTCATAAGAATGCCTCCTATTGGCTCGCCCTACAGCGGCGAACCCGTCCTAACGGGGAAGAAGCCCGTGCTTCTATCGCCAATCGCACCCTCTTTCTAGCACCGCCGCGCTGAACCCTGCTTGAACCGCAAGCCACGGCTTTCGAAAGGAAATTTTAGCCCGGCGCCACCGGTTTGACGAAGGGGCGGCGGCTGGCTAACCGCCACCTCATGCTTGCAGTCATCTCCCCGGCCAAAACGCTCGACTATAAGCGGCCGTTCCCCCCGCTTCAGCCCACCCGCCCAGTCTTCGAAGGGGATGCGGCGGCGCTTGCCCACGCAGCGGCGAAGATGTCGCCGAAGAAGCTGGGCGCGCTGATGCATATCTCCGACAGTCTCGCCAAGCTCAATGTGGACCGCTTCCGGAACTTCCCGGATCTTCCCGAGCGGCCGGCAATCTATGCCTTTGCCGGCGACGTCTATGCCGGATTCGAGGTTCACAGCCTCGATGAGGAGGCGGTGCTTTTCGCCCAGGATCATGTTCGCATCCTCTCCGGGCTCTATGGGCTGCTGCGTCCGCTCGACCAGATTCGCCCCTATCGCCTCGAGATGGGCACCAAATGGGCCCCCAGACGGAAGGATCTCTATTCCTACTGGAAGGAGCGGATCGCGAACCATCTCCTCGAGGACCTGAGTGCTTCCGGCGCGCGTAGCGTGATCAATCTGGCGAGCAAGGAATATTGGCAAGCGGTAGCCGGGAAGCTGCCGCCTGACCTTCGGGTGATCGAGATCGATTTCCGCGAAGAGGGCCCAAGCGGTCTCCGCTTCAACACCTTCGCCGCCAAGCGGGCGCGGGGTATGATGGCACGCTACATCTGCGAGCATCGGCTCGACAATCCGGACGCGCTCAAGGGCTTTGACAGCGACGGCTACGCCTTCGATCCGGAGCATAGCGACGAGCATCGCTGGCGCTTCCGCCGGTCGTGATTATCTAGGGCAGGTCGCACGCGCGTACGCGTGCGCGCGCAGGGTGGCGCCCTCCCCGATCATCGGTTAGGGTCCCGGCAACCGCCCGCGTTCGCGCGCACTCCTCAGCTTGGAAGATCAGGAAAGCACATTGGCCAGCGCACCGCCGACCATCGACAATAGCGACATCTCGCCGGTCTCCATCGTAGACGAGATGAAGGCATCCTACCTCGATTACGCGATGTCGGTGATCGTCAGCCGCGCGCTCCCTGACGTTCGCGACGGCTTGAAGCCGGTGCACCGCCGCATCCTCTTCGCTTGCCAGGAAGGCGGCTTCGTGCCGGGCCGTCCTTATCGCAAATCGGCCAAGATTGTCGGCGACGTCATGGGCAATTACCACCCGCACGGGGACAGCGCGATCTATGACGCGCTCGCCCGCCTTGCGCAGGACTGGTCCATGCGGGTCATGCTGATCGACGGCCAGGGCAATTTCGGATCTATGGATCCCGATCCGCCCGCCTCGATGCGCTACACCGAGGCGCGGCTCGCACGCGTCGCCATGACCCTGCTCGAGGATCTCGACAAGGACACGGTTGACTTCACTCCCAATTATGACGGCTCGCGGATGGAGCCGCAGGTGCTCCCTGCCCGCTTTCCCAACCTGCTCGTCAATGGCGCCGGCGGCATTGCGGTCGGCATGGCGACCAACATCCCGCCGCACAATTTGGGTGAGGTGATCGCGGCCTGCAAAGCCTATATCGACAATCCTGGAATCACGATCGACGAGCTCATCCAGATCATCCCGGGACCCGACTTTCCGACTGCGCCTCTTATCCTCGGCCAGGCCGGCGCCCGCAGCGCCTATCATACGGGCCGCGGCTCGATCATCATGAGGGCCCGGCACAAGGTCGAGGAAGGCCGCGGCGACCGCCGCTCGATCGTTCTGACCTCCATTCCCTATCAGGTCGGCAAGAACGGCCTTGTCGAGAAGATTGCCGAGGCCGCGAAGGACAAGAGGATCGAAGGCGTCTCCGACATCCGCGACGAATCCAACCGCGAGGGCGTCCGCGTCGTTATTGAGTTAAAGCGCGACGCCACGCCGGACGTGGTGCTGAACCAGCTCTGGCGGCACACGCCAGCCCAGTCGAGCTTCCCAGCGAACATGCTCGCGATCCGCGGCGGCCGCCCGGAAACTTTGAACCTGCGCGACATCATCGAATCCTTCGTGAAGTTCCGCGAGGAAGTGATCACTCGCCGCGCCAAGTTCGAGCTCGCAAAGGCACGTGACCGCGCCCACATCCTGCTCGGCCTCGTCATTGCAGTCACCAATCTCGACGAAGTGGTCCGGATCATCCGTGCTTCCGCCTCGCCGGCCGAAGCGCGCGCCAGCCTGCTGGCCCGCCAATGGCCGGTCGCGGAGATCGCGCCCTATATCGCGCTCGTTGAAGCGGTCGAGCATGAGGTGGACGGCGACACCTACCGTCTCTCCGACGCGCAGGTCCGAGCCATTCTCGAGCTTCGCCTCCACCGCCTCACCGCTCTCGGCCGCGACGAAATTGGCGGCGAGCTCAAGCAGCTCGCCACCTCTATCGGCGAGCTCCTCGAGATCCTCGGTAATCGCGTTCGCCTGTTCGAGGTGATGCGTGAGGAGTTTGACGAGATCGCCGCCAATTTCGCCACCCCCCGCACGACCGAAATCGCTCCGGCCTGGGACGGGATCGATGACGAGGATCTGATCGAGCGCGAGGACATGGTCGTGACGGTCACCATGGAAGGCTATATCAAGCGCACTCCGCTCGATACCTTCCGTGCCCAGAACAAGGGCGGCAAGG
>JALYGI010000572.1 GCA_030777185.1 Pseudomonadota bacterium | reverse complement strand
CGTCTCGATATCAGGCGATCCCGCACGTCGACCGGACGAATAAGTTCCACGAAAATCAAAAAAAGTTTGCTCCGAAATGAAGGAGGTGCATCCAGTCGCAATTTTGCCGCGTATCTAGCACTGGAGAAGCTGCGGGATGTTCTATGCGTTCTGCGCCCACGAGCGGAGAGCGATGCGAATGGCAGACTTGGATACAATTTTCGAGCTGCTGGACGTCCAGCTGAACGCCTTTGCAGTGTGCGAGATTGGAAATGGGTGTGCGCTGAAGGTCGATCCGATCGACAAGATCATCGTTCATTATGTTCTTCAGGGCGAGGGATCTATCGAGTGGGAGCACGGTATCTTGCAGATCCGCGCCGGCATGATGGTCGTGATACCAAAAGGACTTCAGAAGCGGATCAACGGCGTCGGGCCGGTGGCGCATGTCCGCGACGCGAGCGGAAGCTGCCCGCTCACCAGCGCAATCGTGCGGTTCCGGGCCTGCCAAGACAGCGTCGATCTGGTGCTGGGCTGCGCGTCGGTGACGGCGAATGTCGGCGGCACCGCGGTTTTCGACCACCTCCAGAAGCCACTTGGCGTCAGCGCGACGGATGAAGCGCTACCCTTGTTGTTCAAGGCCGTTCTTGCCGAGCTTGCGCGGCCGGCAATCGGCACGAAGGCAATCATCGAAGCGCTCATGAAGCAGATCGTGGTTTTTCTGCTTCGCAGCCACTTCCAGCGTGAGGGCCCGCATGCCGCGCTGTACCTCAGATTGACCACGCCGGAGCTCGGTCGTGCCCTTGTGGCGATGACGGCGACGCCGCAGAACCCGCACAGTCTCGACAGCCTAGCCGCCCTCGCAGGGATGAGCCGCTCGCGCTTTGCCTATCATTTCGCCAAGGCATATGGCCGCAGTCCAATGGATTACCTGCAGTCGGTCCGGCTGAAGGCGGCGGCGAGGCTGCTGCGCAGCTCAGATATGCTTGTGAAGTCGATCGCCGCCGCCGTCGGCTTTGCAAGTCGCAGCCATTTCTCGCGTGCCTTTCGCGCCGAATTCGGGATCGATCCCACGGCCTTTCGAGAACGCGAGGCTTGTCCCGAGAAATCCGACCAGGCGGAGGTCGCCGACCCTATCCCCCATCCAGCTCCTGTCGTTCTCGCCCCTCGAGAAGGAGGCACCCGGTCCCGCCGCAGGTCAACCGTAGAGGAGCTTAACTCTGGGGGCACGCCGCACTTGAATGAACGCTTTGGATCGACGGTGTTGAAAAAGTCCGCTGCGCTTTAGTGACGAAGCCTTTGATCAAAGGTCTCCGCAAGTGGAGCGGGGGCTGATCATCTGGAGCAGCATCAGGCGTTCAGCGTGAAGCCACCAGACGCCGCTCGACCGCGGCGATGGCCTGGGCGGCGGCCGCTTCGACGCCCATGTCGCTGGTGTCGATCACATGGGCATCCTCGGCCGCTCGAAGCGGAGCGGCGGCGCGGTTGCGATCGCGCTCGTCCCGGGACTGAATGTCGAGAAGCACCTCGGCGAGGTGAACGTCGAGCCCGAGCCGCCTCAGCTCCTCATACCGCCGCGCGGCGCGAATCTCAGGGCGGGCGGTGATGAACAATTTTGCATCGGCGTCGGGCGCGATGACGGTGCCGATGTCGCGGCCGTCGAGGACGGCGCCGCCCGGCTGCTCCGCGAAATCACGCTGCCGCTCGACCAGGGCGGCGCGCACCGACGGGTAGGCTGAGATGCGCGAGGCTATGCCTCCGACCGCCTCGCTCTTCAGCTCGCGGTCGCTGAAATCGATCTGGGAGAAATCGCAGGCGCGAAGCGCGGCGAACTCGCTTTCAGGGTCGCCGCCCCAGCGAAGGAGATTGAGCCCAACGGCACGGTAAAGGAGGCCGGTATCGAGATGCGGCAGGCCGAACCTGCTCGCGATCGCGCGTGCGATCGTTCCTTTCCCGCTTGCAGCGAACCCATCGACGGCAACGATCATTGTGCGCCGAGCTCGTTCAGCGCGGCGGCGAATCCAGAATAGCAGGCGGCGACGGCTTCCATGTCGGCGACTTATCGCCGCTCGGCCGTGAAAACCAGCGACAGCCGCAATGTTCGTGCGCGTTTCCCGCCGCAGGCGGCAAAGCGCGCCAGGAACTTGCCGGGAGGCCTTCATGCTCACCTGTGGGGAAGAGCTTGGTTTTTGACAGCGGCTTTATGCTATGGCAAGGCGCGCCCGATCACGGCCGGTCCAGCAAGGATCGGCCGATCTCCCACTTTATCCGGAGGCTCTCTCACCCATGGTGAAAGCTGAATGGGGCACGAAGCGCACCTGCCCCAAATGTGCCACCCGCTTCTACGATCTCGGCAAGGAAGATCCCGTCACCTGCATCAATTGCGGCGTGTCCTGGGAGCCTGAGCCCGTGCTGAA
>JALYGI010000571.1 GCA_030777185.1 Pseudomonadota bacterium | reverse complement strand
GCAGGAATCTCACGGAGCGTTTCAGCAACATCGATCTGCCCGGTGGAGCGAAGGTCAGCGGCAGAAACGGTGACCACGGGCGAAGGAGCGGTCGCGTTGGGATCGCGGGCAATGCGGGATCCCGTGACAACGATGTCGCCCGCGGGCGTGGGCTCGCCTGCTTGAGCGGTGCCGGTCTGCGCCTCGTCCAGCTGCTCGGTCGGCTGCACCGGAAGCGCCGGCTCTTGAGTCGGGGTTGCCTGAGCGAAAGCGGCCTGCGGGAAAGCGGCGGCGGCAAGAGCCAGCACGGAAGCCGCGGTCGAAAGACCGCGCAATGAATTGAAAGAGCCCATCGACTATCCCCTATTCTATGGACGTGGGAGCCATGCAGAGGGAGCCCGGCCCCTTAGGAAGACAGAATCCCGCAAACACGCCGTCCGGTCAGAAGCGGTCATCCCACGGACAGCTTAGGGAGTCCGGGGCTAAAAAAAAGCGCTAAAAAACGCTCTCGGCCAAATCCGATCAAGAGCTTGCCCGTGTCGCAAAAATGACACAGCCGGCACCCTTCCGAGCGCCGGCTGTGCCGTAAGACTCTGCCGACCTTCAGTCGGATCACGATGCACGTTCAGGCTGATCCGGCCTTGAACCATCTTGGTCTAATAGCGGTAATGCTCGGGCTTGAACGGTCCCTCGACCGGCACGCCGATATAGCCGGCCTGCTTCTCGCTCAGCTTGGTCAGCTTGACACCCAGTTTCTCGAGGTGGAGCGCGGCGACCTTCTCGTCGAGGTGCTTGGGAAGCACGTAGACCTCGTTCTTGTACGTCTCGGCCTTGGTCCAGAGCTCGATCTGCGCCAGCGTCTGGTTGGTGAAGCTTGCCGACATGACGAAGCTTGGATGCCCCGTCGCGTTGCCGAGGTTGACCAGGCGGCCTTTCGACAGAACGATGATCTTCTTGCCGTCCGGGAATTCGACCTCGTCCACCTGCGGCTTGATCTCGGTCCACTTCATGTTCTGAAGGCCGCCGATCTGGATCTCGCTGTCGAAGTGGCCGATGTTGCAGACGATCGCCATGTTCTTCATCGCCCGCATGTGATCGACGGTGATCACGTCGGCATTCCCGGTGGCGGTCACGAAGATGTCGGCGCGGGTGGCAGCCTCCTCCATCGTGACGACTTCATAGCCCTCCATCGCCGCCTGCAGCGCGCAAATCGGATCAATCTCGGTGACGAGCACCCGCGCGCCGCCATTGCGAAGCGAGGCGGCCGAGCCCTTGCCGACATCGCCGAAGCCCGCGACGCAGGCGACCTTGCCGGCAAGCATAACGTCGGTGCCGCGGCGGATCGCGTCAACGAGCGACTCCTTGCAGCCGTAAAGATTGTCGAACTTGGACTTGGTGACGCTGTCGTTGACGTTGATTGCCGGGAACGGGAGCTTGCCGCGCTTCGACAGCTCATAGAGGCGATGGACACCCGTCGTGGTCTCTTCCGACACGCCCTTGATGTTCTGCACGGTCTTGGTGAGGTAGCCTGGACGCGCGGCGAGGAAGCGCTTCAGCGTCGCGACGAAGATCTCCTCTTCCTCATTTTCCGGCGTGAGCAGCTCTTCCCCGGCTTCGGCGCGGGCGCCCCAAAGCGCGAACATGGTGGCATCGCCGCCGTCGTCGAGGATCAAGTTGCAGGTCTGGTCCCGATCGCCGGGGATGCCCCAATCGAAAATCCGGGTGACGTAATCCCAATATTCCTCGAGCGTCTCGCCCTTGACGGCAAACACGGGGATGCCCGTCGCTGCGATCGCGGCGGCAGCATGGTCCTGGGTCGAGAAGATGTTGCACGAGGCCCAGCGAACCTGCGCACCGAGCGCCGTAAGCGTCTCGATCAGCACCGCCGTCTGGATCGTCATGTGAAGCGATCCCGTGATCCGCGCGCCCTTCAGCGGCTGCGATGCCCCGAACTCCGAGCGGAGCGCCATCAGGCCCGGCATCTCGGTCTCGGCGATCTCGATCTCCTTGCGGCCGAAGGCGGCAAGATCGAGGTCGCGAACAACATGATCGGTGAAGGTCTGCTGGGGCTGCGTAGCCAATGGCGGTCTCCCGTCGGAAAAAGAAAAGACCGCCAGAATTGGGCGGCCGCGTCCCGGCTCCGTAGCCAATCAGCCCCTTAGATGCAAATATAAAGATATCTTTATATGTGCACATCAGGCAGTGCCGAAGCCGGCGTTCAGCAACCGCGTATCGATGCCCGCGCTGCTGAAGGCACTCGCCCAGCGCGAGCCGACGTCGCACTCGTACAGCAGCTCCTCGCTGCCGGCGGTGGCGAACCAGCCGTTGGAACAGAGCTCCTGCTC
>JALYGI010000570.1 GCA_030777185.1 Pseudomonadota bacterium | reverse complement strand
TCGGCGCAGCTCGCGATGCTGCGCTACCAGCTCAATCCCCACTTCCTGTTCAACACGCTGAATTCCATCTCCACGCTCGTGCTCCTGAAGCAGACCGAGCAGGCCAATGCGATGCTGTCGCGCCTTTCCTCCTTCCTGCGCTACACGCTGGTCAACGAACCAACAGGGCAGGTGACGGTGGCGCAGGAGGTGGAGACGCTGAAACTCTATCTCGAGATCGAGAAGATGCGCTTCGAAGACCGCCTTCGGCCGAAATTCCATATCGAGGCGGCGGTCGCCGGCGCCCGCCTCCCTTCCCTGCTGCTCCAGCCCCTAGTCGAAAATGCGATCAAATATGCAGTGACGCCGCAGGAGGAAGGGGCCGACATCTCGATCGAGGCGCGCAAGGCGGGCGATCGGGTTCTGATCACGGTCCGCGATACCGGTCCGGGCTCGGATGCGGCCTATACCGTGCGGGCCGAGCAATCGACCGGAGTCGGACTGGCGAATATTCGCGACCGTCTGGCGCAGGCCTATGGCGCCGACCATCGTTTTGAGACTCAAACGAACATCGAGGGGGGATTCAGCGTTACCATCGAAATCCCCTATTCCGTGGAACCTCCTGAGGAGCCGAAATGAGTATCCGCACGATCCTTGTCGACGACGAGCCGCTGGCTATTCAGGGCCTCAGGCTGCGGCTCGAGCCCTATGAGGATGTCGAGATCGTCGAGACCTGTTCGAACGGACGCGAGGCGATCCGCGCCATCAAGACGCACAAGCCCGACCTCGTCTTCCTCGACATCCAGATGCCGGGCTTCGACGGCTTCTCGGTGATCCAGGGGCTGATGGAGGTGGAGCCGCCCCTGTTCGTGTTCGTCACGGCCTATGGCGACCATGCGCTGCGCGCCTTCCAGGCGCAGGCGGTCGATTACCTCATGAAGCCGGTCGAGGAAGTGCGTCTCGCCGATACGCTGGAGCGGGTTCGCCTACGCCTCTCGGAACGGCGCAGCGCCGAGGAGGCGACGAAGCTCAAGGAAGTGCTCGCCGAGGTGGCCCCCGACGCCGTCGATTCCGTCCCGCAGGCCGACGACGCTCATGCCTCGAACCGTTACGAGAAGCTCATCAACATCAAGGATCGCGGCCAGATCTTCCGGGTCGACGTCGATACGATCGAGAAGATCGACGCCGCCGGCGACTATATGTGCATCTATACCGGCGACAACACGCTGATCCTCCGCGAGACCATGAAGGACCTCGAAAAGCGCCTCGATCCACGCCGCTTCCAGCGGGTGCACCGGAGCTGCATCGTCAACCTCGATCTCGTCAGGCAGGTGAAGCCGCACACCAACGGCGAATGCTTCCTGGTGCTCGAATCCGGAGGCACGGTGAAGGTGAGCCGCAGCTATCGGGACGTCGTCGCCCGTTTCGTGCATTGACGCTAGGCGGGGCCGCGAAAAGCCTCGAGTGCTGCCGAATCCACCAGGGTAGCCAACAACAGAGTGGGAACGGTCGGAAGCATCGCCGGCACGGCGCTGCAGAGCGGTCAGGTGCTCGATCTAGCGCGAGCCGGGCTGACACAGGTCTCGTAAACCGTGAAGAGCGCCGGGCAGACGGTGCGCCGGGTGCGCGACCGATCGGGGCGGCTTCTGGAGGTGGTGACCGACAGCGCGAATCGAATCGTGTCGACAAGGAGCGTCAGTCAGTAGGCTAGGGCTGAACCTGCCGTGTTGGTGACCTCCTTGAGCGGCGAGGCTCAGGCGGGCTTGGCCGCGCGCGGCGCTTCCGCCGCTCCCGCCGCGCCCGATTTCATCACGTTGCGGCGGAAGAGCCTGGCCGAGAGCTTGACCGTCAGCCACACCCACAGCCCTTGCCAGACGATCGCGGCAAGGTGCGTCCAGAGCTCGGGCGTCTGTGCGGCACGGGCGATCATCGCGAGCGGCGAGCTGAAGGGGAAGATGGCGGCAGCGATGCCCGGGAAGCTGTTAAAGGCCCCCGATGCGAAGGAGGCGAACAGGAACACCAGGAGCTGGCCGACGGTGACCGGCATCGACAAGGTCTGCACCTCGCGGATAGACGCGGCCTGCGAGCCGATGCCCAGGAAGAGCGCGCCGAGCAGCAGATAATTGGTGCTGTAATAGACGACCACCAGGATTGCGAAGAGCGGCCAGCCGACGGCCGGCTGGGGTAGGCCGCCGCCGCTCGACGGCCAAAGCTGGAGACCGACGATCACGGCCGCCGCCCAGACAGCGATCCCCACCAGCGAGACGGCGAGCATCGAAAAGAGCTTGCCGACGAAGATGGCGTCGATCGGCACCGCAGCGGCCAGCACTTCGAGGATCTTGTTGGTTTTCTCCTCAACCAGGTTCGACAGCAGCATGGTGGCGAGCAGAACCGTCAGCATGAACAGCAGCATCTGGCCCACGCGGGCGGTGAGCGACCGGATTCGAGCAAGCGAGCCAGCCGATTCGTCCACTTTCACCAGGCGAACGTTGGTGGGCGGCAGCCTCGTGCCGGCGCCGGCGAGGGCTCGCTGCTGGCGCACTTCATCGAGCATGAGCTGCACCTGCCTTCGGATAGTGCCCGTCTCCCGAACATCTCCGGTCAGCGTCGGCCGGGCGATGCCGCCCGTCAGCACGGCGAGGATACGCTTGTCGCTCGAAGCGAGAAGGTCCTTCACCTGAGCATCGACGACATAGTCGGGCTCGGCATGGATGAGCTCGGGCAGTTCGTCCTCGCCGAAAGCGGGATTGAGCCGGCTCCGGGCGGCGGCGATCTCCCCATATTCGGCCTTGGAGGCGATGATCGCGATGTTTGCCTTGAGGTCCTGCCGAGCCATCTTCGCACTGGCGGCCCCGAACAGGAAGGAGATTCCGATGATGACGAGTGGGCCCATCAGGAAGAGCAGGAAGGTGCGGGAATAGACGGTGGCCGTGAAGTCGCGGCGGCCGATCACGAAAGCGGCTTGAAACAGGTTCATCATCAGGCGGCCTCACTCTCGTAATTGCTCTCGGCCATGGCCCGGGCCGCGGCATCGCCGGCAATGGCGACGAAGGCGTCGTGCAGGCCCGGCCGTTCGATCGAGAGGTCCTCGATTCCGGCGCCGCCGTCGATCAGCGCTTTGAGGAGCGGCTCGATGCCGGAATTGGGCAGCTCGAAATGCCAGACCCCGTCGCGCAGCTCGGCGCCGGGAGGAAGTGCGGCCCGCCAGACGCCCTCGGCGGCCCTGGTCCTCAGCCGGACCTGCGGCTTCAGCCGGTCCCGCGCGGCCGCGACACTGCCCTCGAAGCCGATCCGGCCACCGGCGATGATCGCGATCCGCTCGCACAGGCGCTCGGCATGGGCGATAACGTGGGTGGAAAAGATGATCGTCGCGCCTGCCGCCGCTTCCTCACGGATCAGCGTTTCGAGCCGGCCCTGGTTGATCGCGTCGAGGCCTGAAAAAGGCTCGTCGAGGACGATCAGCCTGGGGCGATGGACGATGGTGCCGAACAATTGCACCGTCTGGGCCATGCCCTTGGACAAGCTCTTGATCGGCTTGTTCGTGTAATCGCCGAGGCCGTTGTCCCTGAGCAGACCCTCGGCCCGCTTGCGGCCGACATCGAGCGGGAGGCCGCGGAGCGCGCCCATGAAGGCGATCGCCTCGCGCGGCGTCATCGCCGGATAGAGGCCGCGCTCTTCGGGAAGATAGCCGACCAGGCCGGCCGCCTCTAGCGGGCGCTCGTGCCCGAGCAGGGTGCGGTGGCCGCGGTCGGGATCGATGATGCCAAGGAGCATGCGGAGCGTGGTGGTCTTGCCTGCGCCATTGGGCCCTAGGATGCCGTAGATCGTGCCTTCGGGAACGGCGATGTCGACGCCATCAACAGCAGTTTTGCCGTCGAAGGCCTTGAACAGGCCGCGCGCCTCAATAGCTAAATCGTTCGCCATCCGAGCATTCCCCCCTGGCCCCGCAACGTGGTAGCGACTGGAAATGGCCACGAGCAAGCCCAAGCTGCGTGAAATGCTTGAAAAAAAGGCGGAAGAGCTCGGCTTTTCCGCGATCGGCGTGGCGCGCGCGGACGCGGCGCCCCGAACGGCCGAGCGGCTGCGGGAGTGGCTCGCCTCCGGCGCTCACGGCGACATGATCTGGATGGAGGAGACGGCGGAGCGGCGCGCCTCGCCCGCCGGGCTGTGGCCGGAGGTGCGCAGCGTCATCTCGCTTGGGATGAGCTACGCTCCGGAGGCGAATCCGCTGACCCTCGCGGCTGAGCCGGACGTGGGGCGCATCTCCGTCTATGCGCAGGGCGGCGATTATCACGACGTGATCAAGAAGGCGCTGAAGCATCTCGCCCGCTGGCTGGTCGAGGAGGCGGGCTGCGCTCTCAAGGTGTTCGTGGATACGGCGCCAGTGATGGAGAAGCCTCTGGCCGAGGCCGCCGGGCTCGGCTGGCAGGGCAAGCACACCAACCTTGTCAGCCGGAGGGATGGAAGCTGGCTGTTCCTCGGCGCGATCTACACCACGCTGGAGCTGGAGCTTGAGCCCGCTAGGACGCCGCACCGCGTCCATTGCGGATCGTGCAGCGCCTGCCTCGATGCCTGTCCGACAAATGCCTTTCCGGCTCCCTACCGCCTCGATGCCCGCCGCTGCATCTCCTACCTCACCATCGAGCATAAGGGCCCGATCCCGCATGAATTCAGGGAGGCGATCGGCAACCGCATCTATGGCTGCGACGATTGCCTCTCCGTCTGCCCGTGGAATCGCTTCGCCGACGCGGCCCGGCGCAACCAGGCTTTCGTGCCCCGCGCGGAGCTTGCGGCTCCCGCTCTGGCCGATCTGCTGGCGCTCGACGATGCGTCGTTTCGTCAGATCTTCGCGGGGTCGCCCATCAAGCGGATCGGCCGCGATCGGATGGTCCGCAACGCCGCGATCGCGGCTGGAAACAGCGGCAATGAAGCTCTGGCGCCGCAGCTCCGGACGCTTGCCGACGATCCCAATCCCGTCGTCGCGGAGGCGGCGGAGTGGGCGCTGGCGCGGCTCAGCGAGACAGGCTCCGCGCCCGCTCTCGTTTGCCCTTAGCGGGCGGGCTTCTGCCCCGCCTGAAGCGCGGCGATGCAGCTGGCGCGATCCATGTCGCGGCCGTCGGGAAGGCGCGCGTCGACATGGGTGACGATCGGCTCGCCGCCGCCGGCCGGCGGATAGAGATAGGTATCGAGCACGCAGGCAGGCCCGACGAACTGCAGCTTGCGCGCACTGCCCTCGCGCACGTCGAGGTCGGCCCGGCCGAATTGCGCCGCCAGCATGGCCGCCGTGCGGCCCATCACCGCCTGTAGCCCAGCCGCGGAGACCACCGGCCTCATGGAAGGAGCCGCGGCAGCGGATTGCCGCGGGCCGGGCGTCGCGGCGCAGCCGGCGAGAAGCAGGGAAAGCGTGAAGCCCGCGCCAAGCCGCACATTTGAATTCGTCATCCTGTTTCCCCTCCCGAGCGGAGGCCACCTTGTCCGGTGGGGGCGGCAAATGCCAAGTGAACCGCCCGTCGGCGCGGCGCGGCTTTGGCCCGTGCTGGCGCAAGTCGCGCAGTTGATCGCGGAGCGGCCGGAGGCTAGGGCGGCGCCTTCTTGCCCAACCGACGAGCCTCCCTTGACCGACACCCGCTTCGATGTCCTCGCGATCGGCAATGCCATCGTCGATGTGATCGCACGCGTCGACGACGCCTTCCTCGAACGCGAAGGCTATGAGAAAGGATCGATGCGGCTCATCGATCCGGCGCGTGCCGAAGAGCTCTACAGCCGCATGGGTCCCGGGCGCGAGATATCCGGCGGGTCGGCCGCCAATACGCTTGCGGGCGTCGCCGCGCTCGGCCACCGCTGCGCCTTCATCGGACAGGTCGCCGACGACCAGTTAGGTGCGGTCTTCCAGCATGACATACGCGCGCTCGGCGTCGCCTTCGACGTGCCGCCGCGGGCGGGAGAGCCGCCAACCGGCCGCTGCCTCGTCCTCGTCGCCCCCGACGGCGAGCGGACGATGAACACCTCGCTTGGCGCCGCCCATTATCTTCCGGAGAGTGCGGCGGAGCCTGAACTCGTGGCAAGCGCCCGCTTCCTCTACATTGAAGGCTATATGTGGGACCCTCCGGAGCCCCGCCGCGCAATCCTCCGGGCGATCGGAGCCGCTCGCGCCGCCGGGCGCACGGTCGCGCTCGCGCTCTCCGCCATCTTCCTGATGGAAATGTACCGGGACGATTTCCTGAAGCTGCTCGATGATGGGCTGGTAGACATCCTCTTCTGCAATGAGGGTGAGGCCGCCGCGATGATGCAGGGTATGGATCTCGACTCTGCGACCGAGGCGCTCGCCGCGCGCGTGCCGCTGCTGGTGGTGACGCATGGGGAAAAAGGCGCGACCGCGGTGTCCGGGGGCAGGCGCTACAGCGTCCCCGCCGAACGGGTCGACAAGGTGGTGGACACGACCGGCGCGGGCGACCTCTTCGCCGCCGGTTTCCTCGCCGGCCAGGTGGAAGGCCGCGGGATCGAGGAGTCCTTGCGCATGGGCGCGATCGCCGCCGCCGAGGTGATCTCCCACTATGGCGCCCGCCCCGATGCCGATCTCAAGGCGCTGGTCGCCGAGAAGCTCGGCTAAAAGAAAAGGGAGGCCGAAGCCTCCCTCTCCCGCTGTCACTCGGCCTCTCGTCTCAAGGTTTGATGACCGGCTCACCGCCGACCGTTCCCGCGTCTTCCGGGTAGACGGGGAGGTCCGGCAGATCGTCCTGCGGCTCGCCATGCTGCAGGTTCGAATGACGCATGCCGTAGATGAAATAAAGCACCACGCCGCCCAGCATGTACCAGAGGAAGAACTGGAGCACGTCCCAGGGAACCGTGGTGATAAGGTACAGGCAGGACAGGATGCCGAGCACCGGCAGCACCGGATAGAACGGAACCGAGAAACCTCGCGGCAGATTGGGGGCCGACCGGCGCAGATAGATCACCGACAGGCAGACGATCGCGAAGGCCGCGAGCGTTCCGACCGAAGTCATGTCGCCAAGCACGTTGATGTCGAAGAACCCTGCAGCCACGGCCGTGAGCGTGCCGACCAGGATCGTGTTGATGTAGGGCGTGTGCAGACGCGGATGCACGCGCGAGAACACCTTGGGCAGCAGACCATCGCGCGCCATCGTGTAGAAGATGCGGGTCTGCGCATACATCAGGACGAGCACGACGGAGGTGAGGCCGATGATTGCGCCGACCTTGATGATCTTTGCGAGCCAGGACCAGGTCGGGCCAAAATTGTCGACCACGACCGCGACGGGGTCCGGAACATTGAGCTGGGCGTACGGAACGAGCAGGGTCATGATCGCGGCGACCAGCATGTAGATCACCGTGCAGACCACCAGCGATCCGATGATGCCGAACGGCATGTCCTTCTGCGGGTTCTTGGATTCCTGGCCTGCGGTCGAGACCGCTTCGAAGCCGATATAGGCGAAGAAGACGATCGAGGCGGCGCGCATGATGCCTTCGACGCCGAATTTGCCCTCGCCCTGGTTCTCCGGAATGAAGGGCACCCAGTTTCTCGCGCTGAACTCGCCAATGTTGGAAAGCACGATAAGTCCACCGACGACGATGAAGGCGACGAGCACGCTCACCTTGATCGCGACGATGACGTTGTTGACCTTTGCCGATTCCGACACGCCGATAACCAGCAGCGCGGCAAGCGCCCCGCAGATGAGGAACGCCGGTAGATTGAACAGGGTGGTGACCGTCTGGCCATTGATCAGGACGGGCGCGCCTTCCTTCATCAGCGTGTAGCCAGCGGGGCCGGTAAGTTGAGGCGGTATGACGAGGCCGAAATCCGCGAGCAGGCTGACGACGTATCCGCTCCAGCCGACCGCCACCACCGAGGCCGCGAGACCGTATTCGAGCAGCAGAAGGGAGCCCATGATCCAGGCGACGAACTCGCCCAGCGTCGTGTAGCTGTAAGTGTAGGCCGATCCGGACACCGGAAGGGTAGACGAAAGTTCGGCGTAGCAGAGCCCGGCGAATGCGCAGACGACCCCCGCAACCACGAAAGCGAGAAGAACTGCAGGCCCCGCGTGAAGCGCCGCGGCGCTGCCGGTGCGGACGAAAATGCCCGCCCCGATGATGCAGCCGACGCCGAGCAGGAGGAGGTTCCACTTGCCGAGCGTCCGCTTCAGCTCGCTCGTCGCGGTCTCACGCTGGACCTGCGCGATGGATTTTCGCGCGAACATCTGTCCGAACAGACCTTTGGAGCCCCCGGGCGTAACGCTGGCCATAAACTCTCCCTTTCGCCGGCTACCTGATGGCGGCCTGTTGTTTTCAGGGTCCAGAACCTAGCCGCTCACGGCCCAGGTGCAAAGGACGATGAGACCCTTCCTCGGTGCCGCTCAATAGAGAGCCTCCGGAGGGTACCACCGCGGCGGCGGGAGCGATCTCCCAGGGGACCGGCCGAGGCCGACCTCGGGGCTTCAATGGGCCAGAAGCTCGGCTGAAAGAAAAGGGAGGCCGGAGCCTCCCTGTTCATTTGATGCTTACGGCCGAGGTTCGTCCACGCCGGGAATATGCGGCTGAATGTCGTGGATCTCGGGCTCGTGCACCTCCACGATCCCGCGGCCAAGATGGCTGTGGCGGTAGCTGTAGAGGAAGTAGACGACGAGGCCGATTGCAGCCCAGATTGGCAGCACCAGCATAGCTGCCGCCGGCAGGTTGAAGAACAGGAACAGGCATCCGGCAATGGTGAGCGGACCCACCAGCCACAGGGCCGGCGTCCTGAACTTGCGCGGGCGGTTCGGCTCCTTCTTGCGCAGGAGCATGACCGCAATGGCTACCATCATGAAGGCATAAAGCGTTCCGGCATTTGCAATGTCGGCGAGCTGCCCGACCGGGAGGAAGGCTGCTGCGAAAGCAACGCCAACACCCGTTATGGCGGTAACGATGTGCGGCGTCTTCCAACGCGGGTGGATCCTCGACAGGCGCTCCGGGAGGAGGCCGTCGCGCGACATCACGAAGAAGATGCGCGTCTGGCCAAACAGCAGGATCAGGATCACGGACGGCAGTGCGATGAACGCGGCGTAGCCAAGCACGTTTCCGAGCCCGCCGAAGCCGATCACGCGCAGCACATGCGCCAGCGCTTCACGGGAGCAGACCAGAGCCTCCGAATATTGCGGCAAGGCGCACTGGCGAGCCAGCTCTTCGGAACCAGCGGGGAAAGGCACCCCGTTGGGGCCCATGATCGGCTGTCCGCCGATGGTTCCAACCGCGCCTGCCGCAACCAGAATGTAGAAGATGGTGCAGATGACGAGACTGCCGATAAGTCCGATCGGCACGTTGCGCTGCGGGTTCCTGGTCTCTTCGGCCGCAGTCGAGACGGCGTCGAAGCCGACGTAAGCGAAGAAGATCGTCGCTGCCGCGCCGACCGCGCCGACGCCGGATCCGAAGCCGCCGAAGATGCCGGCAGGCAGGAGTGGATTGAAGTTCCCGCTGTCAATGCGCGGAAGGGTGAGCACCAGAAATGCGGTGAGTGCCGTCACCTTGATGGTCACGAGCACTGCATTCACACGCGCGCTTTCATTCGTGCCGATCATCAGGAGCCAGGTGATGAGAAGGGCAATCACCACTGCGGGCAGGTTGATGAAACCTCCGGGCGAGCCGCCGAGCGCCAAAGGCCCTGCGGTAAGCGCAGCAGGTAGCTCGATCCCGAACGTTCCGTTGAGGATGGATCCGGTAAAATAGCCGGACCAGCCGACCGACACCGCGCTCGCCGCGACCGCATATTCAAGGACAAGCGCCCAGCCGACGGTCCAGGCGAGAAGCTCACCCATGACCGAGTAGGTGTAAGTATATGCGGAGCCCGCGACGGGGATCATGGCCGCGATTTCAGCGTAGCAAAGCGCAGCGACGATGCAGATCGCCCCCGCGATCACGAAGGCAAGCATGAGACCGGGGCCAGCCTTCTGCGCACCAGCGGCCGTGAGAACGAAAATACCCGTACCGATGACACAGCCAATGCCGAACAAGGTCAGCTGCAATGCGCCCAGCGAGCGGTGCAACGACTTCTTCTCGGCAGTGGCAAGGATGGCGTCGAGAGACTTTACGCGCCCGAAAATCATATCCTTCCCCTTGGGTAGGCGGCTCGAACGGCCGCATCTGGTTGTTCTTGGCTGCGGAACCTAGCTGCTCTCGACCGGGGTGCAACAGAAATCATCCTGCCACCGCAGCCCGGACCGCCCGCGATACCGAGGGACTGCGCCCGGCGGTCCTGCGCGAGCGTCACCGGTCGGCCGACCAGCCGTTGCCGGGGCCCGGACCGTAGAGCAGGCACTCATGGACGATTGCCTCTTGCCCAATGCGGGTCTCGGCCGGAGTGGTGCGCCGGGAATTGGCGCGCGTGCACTCCCGATCTCGTCTCGCCTGCTCTACGGCGTGCGGACCCGGTTTAGCGCACCATTGCCAGCGGCAACGCAGTTCAGCGCGCGAGCATCGGCCCGAGCGGGCCGCCGCCGAAGATGTGGACGTGGAGATGCGGCACTTCCTGGCCCCCGTTGCGCCCGACGTTGGCGAGCAGGCGATAGCCCCGCGTC
>JALYGI010000569.1 GCA_030777185.1 Pseudomonadota bacterium | reverse complement strand
GCGGTGGCTTTGGCGGCGGACGCGGCGGCGGCGGCGGCATGCCCCCGCAGGTCGTCGGCGAAGGCACGGGCGTCGTTAAATTCTTCAACGGACAGAAGGGCTTCGGCTTCATTGTCCGCGACGACGGCGGCGAAGACGTGTTCGTCCACATCTCAGCCGTTGAGCAAGCCGGCCTCACCGGCCTGGCCGAAGGTCAGCCGCTCGGCTTCACCCTTGTTGATCGCGGCGGCCGCATCTCGGCAACCGACCTCAAGATCGAAGGCGAGCCCCTCCCCGTCCAAGGCGGCGGCGGCGGCGCACGCGAGGAGCGCGGCCCGGGTGGCGGTGGCGGTCCGCAGCGCCAGCTGACCGGCGAAAAAGCTTCCGGCACCGTCAAGTTCTTCAATGCCATGAAGGGCTTCGGCTTCATCAGCCGCGACGACGGGCAGCCGGATGCGTTTGTGCATATTTCAGCGGTGGAGCGCGCCGGCATGGTGTCGCTGAACGAGGGCGATCGCCTGTCCTTCGAGCTGGAAGTCGATCGCCGTGGCAAGACGGCGGCCGTGAACCTGGCACCGCTTCAGTAACGAATTGGCTGATCAAGAGAAAAGGCCCGGCTGCCTCAGGCTGCCGGGCCTTTTTCTTTGTTCGCGCTTCCCGGCGAGGTCAGGCGGCGTCGTTCAACAGGATGGGGCGCTGACCGCGGCTGTGCGTGCCAATGCCGCGGCTGGTGGCTTCGGCCAGCGGAAGCGCGGTTGCGCAGAAGCCGCATTCGGCAGAGACGCGGCCCACATACCAGTGAGTTCGCCCGCAACCGGGGCAATAATTGACCTGGTTTTCGCGATAAACAACGCAGTAGCCGCGGGCGGCGGGATTATGCGGAAAGCTCTCGCCCTCGGTTGACTTGATAGACCTCAACATTGGCCCTTCCCTTTGATCGCAACAGGATGAGTGACTCGATGGGATAAGCCTGCCTGTGGATAAGAAGGCTGTCACTCCCCCAAAAAGGCGGCGTTCCAAAAGGAAACGGTCGCTGGAGCCTCCTTAAGAGCCCCAGAGCCTGTTCAGAAATGCGCTCAACAGCGCATTTCTCGGGCCCTGGGCCAGCCCGCTCCCCCACCCGCCTCCCGACGGCAGTATGATCGCATCGCGAGGGTGGGTGGGGGAGCGGGCCGGAACCGAATTCCCCAAACAGGCTCTCAGCTGACAAGGCGGCGGAGGGTCTCGATCGTGTCCGCCTCGTGGGCCGGCTTGTCGCGCCTGATCCGCGAAACACGGGGAAAACGCATCGCCAGGCCCGATTTGTGGCGCTTGCTCTGGTGGATCGAATCGAACGCGACCTCGAGGACGAGGCTCTTCTCGACCTCCCGCACCGGCCCGAAGCGCTGCAGCGTATTGTTGCGGACGAACCGGTCCAGCCACATCAACTCCTCGTCGGTGAAGCCGAAATAGGCCTTTCCCACCGGCAGAAGCTCGCCATCCTCGCTCCAGCAGCCGAAAGTGAAATCGGAATAATAGCTCGATCGCTTTCCGCTGCCGCGCGCCGCATACATGAGTACGCAGTCCGCGGTGAGCGGATCGCGCTTCCATTTGTACCAGAGCCCGACCCGCCGCCCGGCCACATAGGGGCTGTCGCGCCGCTTCAGCATCACCCCCTCGATCGAGGCATCGCGGGCGCCGTTCCGGATCTCCTCCAGCTCCTCGAAGCTCCTGGCCGGAATGAGGGCCGAGATGTCGAACCGCTCCGGATCGAGCTTTGGCACGAACGCTTCGAGCCTAGCCCGCCGCTCCGACCAGGGAAGGCGGCGCACATCCTCGGCGCCGTCGATCAGGATGTCGTAAAGGCGAACGAACGCCGGATACTCACCAAGCATCTTGGCCGAGACCATTTTCCGGCCCAGCCGCTGCTGAAGCGCGTTGAAGCTGGCTGCCGCTCCGCCATGCTCCTCAGCGCCCTGGAACTCGCCCTTCACGAGCAGCTCGCCATCGACCACTCCGTCGCGGTCAAAGCTCTCCGCCACTTCGGGGAAGCTGCGCGTGATGTCGTCCCCAGCCCGGCTGTAGAGCCGAGTCTCGCCCCCGATCCGCACGATCTGCACGCGGATGCCGTCCCATTTCCATTCGGCGACGTAATCCTCCAGCGACAGCCGGAGGTCCTCGAGGCCGTGCGCAAGCATGAAGGGGCGGAAGACCGGCACGTTACGCGATGTCGGCTGCTCCCCCCTCCCCTCGGCCCAGGCGAAGAGCGCCCGATAAGGCGCGCCGATCCCGTGCCACACCTCCTCCACTGCATCCACGTCGAGCCCGAAAGCCTCGGCCAGCGCGAGCTTCGCAAGCCGGGCCGACACCCCGATGCGCAATTCTCCGGTTGCGAGCTTTAAGAGCGCGTAGCGCCCGCTTGCATCGAGATGATCGAGCATCTGGGCAAGCGCGCGCGGCGCCTCCGCTCTGCCGAGGCTCGCCAGGCGCTCGACGACGTTCGAGATGCGCAATGTGCCGTCATCTATCTCCGCCGGCTGCGCGATCTGTTTGGGCCAGAGCAGGGCGACGGTTTCGGCCAAGTCGCCGACATAATC
>JALYGI010000568.1 GCA_030777185.1 Pseudomonadota bacterium | reverse complement strand
GAAGAGCTGACATGACGGCTTTGTCGCGTCAGCCGATTTCCCGTTCGATCTCCTGAAACAGGCTTTCGATATGCGTCAGACGCGGCCGCTCCTCGTCCAGGATCGCTCTGAATGCCTCGCGCTTCAGCCTTGCGACGGCGCCGGGCTGAAGCTGGGCTCCTTCGGGAAGGGTGGAAAGGACGATCTCGATCAGCCGGTCGGCGCCGTGAAGGCGACCCCATAGATAGTCGTTCTCGCGGTAAGCGCGGCTGAAGAAGGCGCCGAAGCTGTTGAACTGAATGCCCTTGAGCGTCGCCGCCGCGCCGCCGCTGCGGAGCGCGGTGGCGTCGTCGGGGGAAATGCGGTCCACCTTGACCGGATCGAACTCGTCGAGGCCCTCACCCTGAAGGAGCGGGAGGGTGGCAATGTCGTAGAAGGGAAAGCCGAGATAGGTGAGGATGAGTGTGCGGCGCTCCGCTTTGGGCAGGGAGTCCAGGGCGCGGGAGATCTCCACGTCGGCCTGGTCGTCGAGCGCCCTGAGGTCCAGCCGCCGGGCTAAAGCGGCCATTGCCTCCTGGGGCTGCTCCACCACCTCCTCAAAGGGCGCCGAAGCGTCTGCCGGCGGCTTGCCGGCTGCGTGGTAGCGGCCAATGAGATCATAGACAATCGTGCGCGCCGCGGCGGTGGTGCCGCTCGGGACCTGCTCCCGCTCGTCCATTTCGGCCAGGCGACGGGACATGAGGCGGAGGCGGCGTATGCGGTAGGAGAGGTCGAAGTTCCGCAAAAAGCCGATCACGTGCGGCCGAGCGCCGTCTGAGGTCACCGCGTCGTCGGCGGTCAATTCGGCAGAGCGGACGGCCCGCCAAACAGCCTGCCGGACCGCTTCCTGCTGGTGCTTGTCGCGAACGCCTGTGTCACGGGCCAGCGAAGCGGCGATCTCCTCGGTGACGGAAGCCACCTTCAAATGTCCATAAGCGGCATAGGCATAGCCGGCCTCTCGGGCGGCCACGTTCTGTGCTCTGCTTCGCCAGGCGCCTAGCCGGGCGGGATTTGGGCGGCCGAGAAGAAAGGTAGTGCCAAAGGCACGCCCAATGGCTGTTTCAACCTGCGGCCGCATCGAATCGACGATGTGGCGCAGGCGGCGGATGCGGGCGGAGCGTGTGTCGATCGCTTCCAGATTGTCCCGAATAGGCTGTTCGCGAGGGATATCGGAAAGCGCGCCGAAAATGGTTGCGAAGAAGCCCGGCGTTCGAGTCTGTCCCCCGGCGGTGAAGCGGATGCTGTCGATGCCGGGCTTTGGGTCGATATAGACGAACCGCCGATCGATCTCGCGCCGAGCCGGCCGGTTCTGGAGCGCCTCGATCGCGGGCCGGAAAGGAGCATTGGCGAGAATCGAGCCGTCGATCAGAACGGCGTTTTCGGCGCCTCCGGCCACCACGTGGTGGGGCAGCACGCGCTCGAGGAACGCTTGGCGACCGGGCCAGTCGTCGTCGCGCTCCTTGAGAGCTGCGTCGAGCTCGGCGACTCGAAAGGGAGGAAAGGCTCCCGGAAAGCTGGCCGTGGCACGCGCGGCGAAAGCGAGCTCGGCGGGATCCGCGAGCCTGCGTTCAGCCCCGCCGGCATCGCGGAAGGAGAGGATCAGACGGTGCTCGGTCTCGCCCACCTCGGGCGGAGAGTTCAGCCGCAATTGCTCGGGATAGCCATGGAAGTCGGTGACCGTCACGAACAGGTCGAGCGGCTGATGGTGGGGCAGGAGAGGCGGGCCGGGCTCGCTCTGACGCATCGCATCGAGCGCGGCGAGAAGGATCCCCGTGAAGCCGGGACCTGAAAAGGGGGGCGCGAACCAGCGGGCACGAACGAAATTGGCAAGCTTGGTGCGGACCTCATCGCGATGTCCGGGTTCCACCGTACGCTCGACCGCGCCGCCGCGCTTGGAGGAGAGCGCCCATGCGATCGGCACGGCCGCGGCCTTGGCGAAGCGCGAAACCGGGTTTACCGTCGGATCGACCAGATTGTCGACATCGGCGGCTTCCAGCCAGAGATCCGTCAACGGATCCAGCGAATGGCCGTGCGAGATGGCATCGGCGAGGAAGATGGCGTTGATTCCGCCAGCGCTGGCGCCCGCCAGAATGTCCACCAAGACTCGAAGCTCGATATTATGTTCTTCGCAGATCATCTGGAGGAGCCGACGGTAGACGCCCTCGCTCCCGTTCCGGGGCGGCTCGCCCGCATGGAAGGCCATGCTGGCGCGGGCAAGGCGCCAGATCTCCTTGGTGATGCCGTGCATGTAAACAGCAAGGCTGATCCCACCATAGCAGATCAGCGCGAGCCGCAGCTCCTTCTCCCGCATGGGAAGCAGCGTGACAGCAAGGCCTTAATATGTCGAGAACGGCTCCGATCCGTGGATCAGCTTCTTTTCACAAGATCGTGCGGCCGAGGATGCATCGGTCGCCCTACCCACTGGCTTTTGCGCCCCCCAGCCCTCTTGTGTCGGCTACCGGGCAGACAAAATGCCGGGGGAGGCGCACGGACAGCCCGAACGGGGGCGACGATGAACGACTTGGCGAGGCTTCGAAGAAGGCATGCCATGTTCCTGAAGGCGATCAGGGAAATGGAAGAAAGTGAGGCCGAGCACAAACGCTCGGCGGGAGACGCATATGCGGAGCCGCAGACCCTGCGTTGGGCGCGCCGGGACCTCGCCTCCACGGAGGAGGAACTCGCCCGGCTCCAAGGCGGAAAACATCCGAACTAGGCGGCCGAAGCGTCCAAATAGGCTTGGTTAATCCGATACTAACCATTTTCCGGTAAACCGGCGTCATCGAAAGCTCCCTGCCGGGAGCAGCAGGAGACGCGATATGACAGCGCTCATCGCTTCGCAGTTGCTGGGGTTCATCCTGGGAGGTGGCGCGTTTCTGTTGCGCTACGACCGCGGGGAGGGTGTTTCCCACGGCTAGCATTTGGGCGCTCGTTGGCCGCCAACGCGAGTGGTTCCCTCTGACTTGGCCGAAATAACTCGACTCAACGCGAATATGGCCCGCCACATCTCTCAAGGTGGGACTCTCTTCAGCAAGTCGGGTTAGCCCGCCCCCACGAGAGCTGAGGGGCTTTTACTTGATGTCCATTCTTCGTTCGCGCCTGAAAACGGCGCATGTTGTTGCTGCGCTCGCTTTGACGAGCTTCATGACTTCCACTGCCGGTCAGGCCGTTACGCCGCTGGCCGTGCAGAAGGCCGTCGACGAAGCGACGGATGAAGATGCCTTACAGCCCCAGCCTGCCATCGTTCACGAACCGGCTGAGGCCGGCTTCGAGCATGTCGGGGAAGGCGAAGCGAGCTATTACGGGAACGAGCTCGCCGGCAACCGTACCGCCAGCGGCGAGCGCTTCAATCCGCGCGCGCTGACCGCCGCCCACCGGACTCTCCCGCTCGGCAGCAAGCTGCGCGTCACCAACAAGGCCAATGGCAAGAGCGTGATCGTGCGGATCAACGACCGCGGCCCTTTCGCCAAGGCACGCCTCATCGACGTGTCGTTCGCGGCCGCCCAGGAGCTCAA
>JALYGI010000567.1 GCA_030777185.1 Pseudomonadota bacterium | reverse complement strand
TCGGACTATTCTCGCATTCGTGCCGACGAGCTGAGCCAGGAAGAACGCGACAGGCTGCTCACCAAGCCGCCAGGGCCAAAGCTTCCCCTAGAAAAGGATGGGGTTTACCGGCCCTGATCGCCTCGGCTGGGACGCGCGGCGCGCTTTTGGCGTGAGCATGAATTAGGACGGATAACCGAAAGAGAGGCTCGAGAAGGTGGTATCGAAATCGGCTTTCGGATTGCCGGAGATCGGCTTAGTCCAAATGACGTTGAGCTGCCACTTGCCCTGGCGCGGCACGTTGAAAGTCGTGCGGCCGGCGCCGTCGGTCCGCTGAACCGCGGCCGGCTTGGCATCTTGCTCAAGCTTGGTGAGCTTCACCAGAGCGCCCGGGAGCGGCCGGCCCTCATAATAGACGAGCAGCGGAAGCTTCCGCGCTGGACCGAGGTTGTACGGGTTTCGCTCCGGCACGATTTCGAGCGTCATGCCGATCCTTTTCGTCGCCGGCGAGTTCGCGCTCGGATCGATCTTGCCGACCTGAACAAGCGCCTTTGCCCGCCGGCTGTAAAGCTCGCGTCCCGGGCGCCCGTTCGCGCCCGTCTTCTGGCGGTGGACGATCGCCGGCGTCAGGCCCTCTTCCTTGGCGTAGTCGTTGAACTTTGCTGCCGGCAAATCACTTGATGCATGGCTCGATTCCATTGCGACGAGGTGCGTTCCAGGCTGCCGGAACGGCAGAGGGATCGCCGGGGCGGCACTTCCCGGCCGGATCAACGGCTTGAAATCCGTAACCTTCCCGTCCGGCGCCATGCTGCGCAAAAGAGTGATCCGGTCGCTCCTGATCCCCCAATTCTCGCGGTCCTTGCCATGACCCACGAGGATCGAGACCGGGACAGTTCCTGGCGCGGAAAGCCAATATGCGCCGGGCTGCACCCAAAGGTCGTGGGCCGATGCCGAGCCGGCCGCCGCGAGGAGGATCAGAAGAGGAAGCTTGCGCATGGCGGCCATTCGTCCTTGTGCTTGGGCACGCTTATCGCGACAGTGCCTGATCTTTGGGGTGCCATGATCACGCTGGCATGTGGCGGCTCCGAGGTGCCTTATCGGCGCAAAGGAGTGACTGGGATGATGAGAGGACTTGGTTTTGCGGCGCTGGCTGCGCTTTCGGCCTGCATCGGCCCCACGACCAGCCTCGGAACAGGTCAAACCTACCAGGCGCTTGGACATGATCCTGCCTGGACGCTCACAATTCGGGATGGGACCTTGAATTTCGCAGGTAGCGATCCGCAGACGCTGATGCGGCTGGTCGCTCCTCTTCCGGAAGCTCTTCCCTACGGCCGGCGCTATGCGACCGAGCGCCTGACGCTCGAGATCACGAGCCAGCCCTGCAACGATGCCAAGAGCGGCGTGGGCTTCTCCGATACTGTCGTCGTCGTGGTCGACGGCTACAAGCACGAGGGCTGCGGCGGGGAGCGCGTGCCCCTGCTCAACGTCTAGACGTTGAAGCCGCCTGATCCATCAGGCTCTAGACCTTGATCGGATCAGGCTGAATCAGCCTGATCCGTGAATCAAGGCCTCAATCATGTGAAAAGGGCCTGGTTGGGACCCCATCGAAGTACTACTTCGATGGGAACCCTTCACGCCTTCGGCGGAAGCGCAAAGCGCTTCCACCTCAACCGATCAGGCCCGAGTGCCGACATAGACGATCCAGATTGCGGGCGCGAGGAACGTCCCGAATGGCAGCCGCTTCGATAGAAATCCCGACCCCTTTCCGTGCAGGACCAGCGCGGCGGCAAGGCCCGCACCGGCGGCACCAAGCAGCACCAGCGGCAGATCGTACCACCCAAGCCATGCGCCGGCTGCGGCGAACAGCTTGGCATCGCCGCCGCCAAGCCCGTGGCGCCCGCGCAGCGCACGGTAGCAGGTGGCGACGCTCCACAGCAGCAGGAAACCGAGCGCCGCTCCGGCGGCATGGTGGAGCAGCAGCGCAGGCGTGAACGCGGCCGCCGCGCCCAAGCCGAGCAGGATGAGCGGGTAGGTGAGCCGGTCAGGAAGCCAATAATGCTCGAGGTCGAGCACCGCGAGGAGCAGCAGCCACCAGCCCAGCACAGCGGCGGCGAGCGCTTGCCAGCCGGGGATGAGGAGCGCGGAAGCGGCGCCGATCGCGGCGGCTGATGCTTCGATGACCGGGTAGCGGCGCTCGATGGGCGCATTGCATGTGCGGCACCGTCCGCGCAGCGCTGCAAAGCTCAGGATCGGCACCAGGTCGAGCGGGCCAAGCGTCCGGCCGCAACTCGAGCAGCCGGACCGCCCGAACGCAACCGCCTCCCCCTGAGGATAACGCAGTGAAACAAGCGCAAGGAAGCTTCCGACTGCGGCGCCGGCGATGGCGAAAAGCAGGCACCAGGCAAGGACTGGCAGAGGTGGAGCAGCGCTGCCGGAGAAGAAAGGCTCTCCAAATCCCTGTCCGCTGCCACTCAGGCCGAAGCTGGCCATTGGCCAAAGCAAATTACTTTCTCCACCCTCTTGAAGTGAAGCCGGCTATCTTGAACCGGCCGCGGAGAAGACGCAGGAAACCGGGCAGCAGTCAAACGCCAGCTTGCCCCGATCGGTGCTCCCGATCGCGAACTTCTGCATTGACCCAGCGCGAGAAATAACGGATTTGCGCCCCCGGCGGCCCGATGGCGGAGTGGTTACGCAGAGGACTGCAAATCCTTGCACGCCGGTTCGATTCCGGCTCGGGCCTCCAAACCCTAAGATGCTGACTTTCCGGAAGAAATAGCCACAACACTGCTTAGGCCGCGGGGCGCCACCTCCTCGGTCGCTCGCCGTCGTTGGTGCAGAAGATGTGGATGTCGCCCAGGTCATCGGTGCCGCAGACTTCGTGCTTGCGCTTCGGCATGATTGGCTCCGTCTTAAGGCGCCGCTTGTACGCCTAAAGCCTGTGCCTCATCGCGACTCGCCTGGGCCGGTGAGATCGCTCGCCCGCACCACATGCCTGAAATGGTGCCGCCAAAGCCTCGTCCCGAGCTCTCCCGTCCGGTCAAGCGAGGAGCCGACCGTGAGATCGGCGATCAGGGTCGGCTGCAGCCCGACGTCAAACAGGGCGAAACCCGCTGCGAGAACACAGGTATCGGTCTGGATGCCGCAGACGAGAACGCGCTCCGGCGAGAGGGCAAGGAGGTGCTCGATTGCCTCGGCCGAAGGCAGATAGCCGTACTTCACGAAGATCGCGTCGGCCGCGACGAGACACTCGTCCGAGGTGGCGGGGGTCCAGCCGATCTGGCGCTGAAAGGGTGTTCGGGCTTCATCGTACCGCTCTATCGTGGCGACGGACGGCATCATCCGGATCAGCGCGCCGATTCCCGCGATCAGCCACTGAGGGGGCGAAAAGCAGGGCTGGACATCGACAACGAGCAAAGCCTGCTTCAGTGCTTTCGGGCCGCTATTCACGTCATCACTCCAAGAGGAGAGCTGCACTTTGTGGGGGAAGGCTAGCGCGGTGCAACTGGGAAAGATGGCTCGGCCGCCGAGCTGGGCCGAGTGGAAAGGCAGAGCGGGAGCGCCGGCTCCGCGAACGCTGAGGCTGCTACTGCAAATCGCGTGTAATTGCGCATGGGATTACACGGATGTTCGGGAATGTTCGAGCACGGGAACAGGGCGGGAAACATGTTTCCCATCAGTAGCTTGAGCACTGCTCGCAACTTCGGGAACGTTATTTAGCGGGACTGCAAATCCGTGCACGCCGGTTCGATTCCGGCTCGGGCCTCCACGCAGTTAAGCTTCCCTCGGTCTCTGCCGCCATGGCGCAGTAGGCCGAGGCGGACGTTCACGTTCGGCCGCCGGTGGCGAACGCACCGCCGCCGCTCGGGATGGAAAGCAGACGTACGCGACTAAACCCTCATCGTTCTCTTTCGCGCCAGCGGCCTAAAAAGCGAATGGCGCGAGCAACGCGGTCAACGCGACGCTCGTGAGAGCACAAACGACAGTGACGAAGAAGCCGTCTCGAGCCCGCTCAGACTTAAGCTTGACCTTCATTGCAGGAGCGCCAGCAGAAGTGCAACGGTCACCATCCCAAGCGCTCCAAGACCAGCTTTGATCGCCGAAAACGCAGTCAAATGATCTCCAGGCGCCACCCTGAAACTATTCCGTTCCGTAAGCCCAATCATTGATCCCTCCCCCTAAGGACTTGAATCGTCTCCCTGATCGACTGAGCAGTCAACTGGAAGGGCAGCAAACGGGTTGAATGGACTCACAATCGCGGCGGGCAGAGTCTTTCGCGCAACACTTGGCGCTTAGATCGAGCGCAGGCGCGGATCTGGTTGAAGCTAGAAGGCGCCGAGGCCGCTTTTAGGCTGCGGGTCTAGCGTCGACCTGTGGTAAATACGGTATCGGCACGCCGCTTAGGCGTGTCAGGCTCCGTCGCCGTCCGTCGGCTTGCTCAGGCGGCGGAGCCTTTTCAACAAGCGTTCAGTCGAGGTTGAGTTAGCAGGCTAAAGAACCTGTCCGGCTGCCCAGCCGCTCGCCCAAGCCCATTGAAAATTGTAGCCGCCCAACCAGCCGGTGACGTCCACGGCCTCGCCGATGGCATAAAGGCCGGGCACTTTCTTCGCCTCCATGGTCTGGGATGAAAGCTCGGCGGTGCTGATGCCGCCTGCCGTCACTTCAGCCTTGGCGAAGCCTTCAGTGCCGTTCGGGCTGAAGCGCCAGTCTGCGAGGCGCCGTTCGGCCTCCTCGAGCTTCCGGTCGGGCGTGTTTGCAAGTTCGGTCCAGAGGCCGATCCGCTTGGCCAGCGTCTCCGCAAGCCGGTCCGGCAGGGCTTCCCCAATAAGGGAATGAAGGTGCGCGCGCGGCCTCGCTCGCTTCGCCGCGATGAGCCAGCCCGAGCTTCGGGCCGGCAGGAAATCGATCCCGATCTGCTCGCCGTGCCGCCAATAGGAGGAGATCTGAAGGATGGCGGGGCCCGAAAGCCCCTTGTGGGTGAAGAGCGCAGCCTCGCGAAACTCAGTTTTGCCGAAGCGTGCGATCACATCGGCGGAGACGCCCGACAAGGAGCGGAACAGCACTTCCCCGCCGCCGAGCGTCAGCGGTACAAGCGCCGGTCGGGGCTCGACGACTTTCAGGCCAAACTTTCGCGCAAGATCGTAGGCAAAGCCGGTGGCCCCCATTTTTGGGATTGAAGGGCCGCCGGTGGCAATCACCAGCGCTGGCGCTGCAGCCTCCTCATCGCCGTAGGGGACGCGGAAGCGGCCGTCCGCATGCTGGATGTCGGCGACCGGCCTACCGAGCGAGATTCGAGTCCCGCCCTTCGCGCATTCCTCCATCAGCATGGCGACGATCTGGCGAGCCGAACCATCGCAGAACAATTGCCCCAGCGTCTTCTCGTGCCAAGCGATGCGGTGTCGATCGACCAGCTCGACAAAGTCCTGCGCGGTGTATCGGCGAAGCGCCGATTTGGCGAAATGCGGATTGGCCGAAAGGTAGCGGTCGGGAGCCGCGCCGAGATTGGTGAAGTTGCAGCGGCCGCCGCCGGAAATCAGGATCTTCTTGCCCGGCTGATCGGCATGGTCGATCAGCAGCACCCGCCTTCCCCGCTGCCCCGCGACGGCGGCGCACATCAGCCCGGCGCCGCCCGCGCCGAGGATGATCGCGTCGAACGAGCGGCGATCGGTCAGGTGCGCTCCTTGGTGGCCGTGAAGCGGAGCTTCGGATTGCGGCCCTCGTGAAAGCTCAGCTCCCACAGGTCCTTGGCCATGAAAACCGGCGCGCCGTCTCGATCGGTCGCGACCGCGCTCCTGTGCGTCTCTACGAAAGTCTTGAGATCGGCGGGATGGTCCGCTGCAACCCAGCGAGCCGCGTTCCAGGGAGAGGGTTCGAAGCGCGCGTCGACCTTATATTCGACTTCCAGGCGCGAGATCAGCACGTCGAGCTGGAGCTGGCCGACCACGCCGACGATCCAGTTGGCGCCGAGCGAGGGATAGAAGACCTGCGTCACCCCCTCCTCGGCCATGTCGTCCAGCGCCTTGCGGAGCTGCTTGGTCTTGGTCGGATCGGCAAGCACGACCCGCCGCAATATCTCCGGCGCGAAATTCGGAAGTCCCGTATATTGGATTGCGCCGTCCTCGGTCAGCGTGTCGCCGACCCGCAGCGTGCCGTGATTGGGGATGCCGATGATGTCGCCCGGGAAGGCTTCGTCGGCGAGCTCGCGATTCTGGGCGAAGAAGAGGATCGGGCTGTGGACCGCGATCGACTTGCCGGTCGAAGGCTGGAGCAGCTTCATGCCGCGCTTGAAACGGCCCGAGCAGAGCCTCATGAAGGCGACCCGGTCCCGGTGCTGCGGGTTCATATTGGCCTGAACCTTGAAGATGAAGCCGCTCACCTCGCTTCGATCGGGGTCGATCGGGCCGGAGCTGGCCGGCTGCGGCAAGGGCGACGGCGCGATCTCGCCGAGCGCTGCGATCAGCTCGCCGACGCCGAATTCCTTGAGCGCCGAGCCGAAGTAAACCGGCGTCATGTCCCCGCTGAGATAAGCTTCATCGTCGAACGCGGGATAGGCAGCCATGGCGAGCGAGGCTTCTTCACGAAGCTTCTCCAGCCCTTCGGTGGAGACGAAATCAGCCAGCTTCGGATCGTCGAGGCCGGAGACTTGCACAATCTCCCCTTCGAAATGGCCGCTGTCACCCTTGGCGGGCAGGTTCAGGCGGTTGGCTGCGAGATCGTAGATGCCCTCGAAAGTGCCGCCCATGCCCACCGGCCAGCTCATCGGCGCAACGTCGAGCGCCAGCACGTCGGCGATTTCGTCGAGGAGCTCGAACGGCTCCCTGCCCTCTCGGTCGACCTTGTTGACGAAGGTGATGATCGGAATGTTGCGTAAACGGCAGACCTCGAACAGCTTGCGCGTCTGCGTCTCGATGCCGCGGGCGGCGTCGATCACCATCACTGCCGAATCGACCGCGGTAAGCGTGCGATAGGTGTCTTCCGAAAAATCCTCGTGACCCGGCGTATCGAGCAGATTGAAGGTGACGTTGTCATGCTCGAAGGTCATCACCGAGCTCGTCACCGAAATGCCGCGCTGCTGCTCAATCTTCATCCAGTCCGAGCGGGCGCGGCGATTGGCGCCCCGCGCCTTCACTTCGCCGGCGAGATGGATCGCGCCTCCGAAAAGGAGGAGCTTCTCGGTCAGCGTCGTCTTGCCCGCGTCCGGGTGCGAGATGATTGCAAAGGTGCGCCGGTCGGGACGGCCGGTCGGGCGGTTCAACATGTCAGGATCCGGAGAAAAGTCGTTCAGGCGTCATATAGCGGCAGCCCGGCGGAATTGCGACTGTCTCCCGTGGTCGCCCGTCCTACCTGTTTTCGAAAGAGTAGCAGAGCGTTAACCCCGAGGCCTTAGCTAGGGATCAAGGGGACGGCCTGCTTCTTGGAGATAGGCGATGTCGTTTATGGATCACTTCAGGCTTTCGCGCTTGCACAAAGCCGCGCCGCCGCCGCCGCTCATCGAGGAAGGCAAACCTCAGACCCGCCTCGGCCGCATGGTAGCAAGGCAGAAGGGCCTGGTCCCTGTCAGCGAGCACGAGGCGAGGTTGGATGCGCTCGAAAGCGAATATTCCGCGCCTCTCTACGATGCGAGCGCCTATAGTTCCCCATTGCCGGATTCAAGGGAGGACTGAGCTTGGACCGCATCGACGGCGGCTGCTTCGCAGCAATTGGCGATGATGCTCCGGAGCCGGCGGGATCCGCTCCTGCCGCTGCAAGGACCGCAGCAGAAACGGAGCTGCAATTCTTCGCCAGGCGCGCTTTTGAAGAAAGCCTGCTCGCCAAACAGGCATCGAGCCCGCAGGCGGCAGCCGCGCATTCCTATCTCGCCGCCGCTTATTCCGCGCAGATCGCGAAGGAGCTCGCCAAGACGGCGGAGCTCGAGGACCTTCTGCTCCGGATCGACTGAGAGTCTGTTTGGAGATGCGCTCAAGAGCGCATGTCTCGGGCTCAGCGCCAGCCCCATTCCCAAACAGGCTCTGAAGAACGCGCTCGGCTATTGAAGCCTGCGCAGCGCTCGAACATAGCCGCCCCTCATGAATATGAGGGGTGAGCCTTGAGCTATCGTGCAGTGACCGCTGGGCTGGAGGTGGACGATTGCTTGAAGGCGTTCGTCGAAAACGAAGCTCTGCCCGGCCTCCAGATCGGAGCCGAAACCCTGTGGTCTGGC
>JALYGI010000566.1 GCA_030777185.1 Pseudomonadota bacterium | reverse complement strand
CGGGTGAAACGCCCCGGAATGACCGATTGCGGTCCTCCGACCCGTGCTTCGTTCCGCAACTTTAGCCGTCATAGGCAAGTTCGATCGCCAACAATGGCTTTAGACGTCGATGCCGCACCATCTTCTACTTGATGCGCTGATCCTCGCGCTGGCGGCGTTCGCTCTGGTGGCGGTCGTGGTCAGGCTTCGATTTTCGCCTATCGTCGGCTACCTCGCCGCCGGCATTTTGGTCGGACCGCAGGGGCTGAACCTGCTTCCCGACGCCGAAGGCATTCACCTGCTAGGGGAGTTCGGCGTCGCCCTCCTTATGTTCGTGGTCGGCCTTGAATTCTCGTGGCCGAGGATGGTCGCTGCGCGGAAGGTCGTGTTCGGCCTCGGCAGCCTGCAGGTGGCCATCACTGCGCTGGTGGCGACTTTGGTCGGCCTGAGCCTCGGCGCTCCGCTCTTGCCGAGCCTGCTCGTCGGTTTTGCCATCGCCATGTCCTCGACGGCCGTCGTTCACAAGCAGATGCTCGATCAGGACGAGTCGACCAGCCACCACGGGGTGCTCGCCACCGGCTTCCTCCTGTTTCAGGACTTCGCGGCGTTGCCGCTCCTGGCGATTGTCGCGGCGCTTGGCCACGAAGGCGATGCCGATGCTCTCCGGACGATTGCAAGAGTCACCGTGATGGTCGGCGTCTTCCTCGTCGTAGCTTTGCTCGCACGGCGAACGGTTGGTCGGCTTCTCGCATGGACCGCACGGTCCGCTTCGAACGAAGTTTTCCTGTTGAGCACTGTTCTCCTGATCCTGGCCACAGCCTTTGCAGCGGAACAACTGGCCCTCTCCCTGCCGGTAGGTGCTTTCATCGTCGGCATGATGGTCGGGGAAAGCGACTTCCGGCACCAGCTCGAGGAGGAGATAAGGCCATTTCGCGATCTCCTTCTCGGCCTGTTCTTCCTGACGATAGGCACAAGTATCGACTTGGCCCTGGTGGCGCGCGAGCCGATGACCACGGCTGCCGCATTGATCCTGCTGGTCCTCGTCAAGTTCTCGATCGTCTTCGCGGTGGTGCGGTTCAGCCGGGCAGACAGGGTGACTGCTCTCCGTACGGCGCTGATCCTTGCTCATGGCGGCGAATTCAGCTTGCTGATCGTGAGCCAGTCCCTGGCCGGCGGCCTGATCCCGGCCGCATTTGGGCAACCGGTTCTCGCAGCGGCAGCGCTCAGCTTGATGCTAGCTCCGGCACTCGTTCAGTGGAACGGGCGGATTGCGGCCGCGGTCGCTGGCCGGGAGCACTCAGGCGACTCCGACCACGCCGAACCGGCGGAGATCGTGGCGAGGACGAAATCGTTCACCAACCACGTCATTCTCGCCGGTTGCGGGCCAGTGGGTCGGTTGGTGGCAACTGCTCTGGAAGCAAGCGGAGTGCCCTATGTGGCAGTCGAGCGCGATGTCGCTCGTCTCCGCAAGGCGCAATCGCAGGGCCATCACGTGGTGTTCGGAGACGTGACCCGGCCCGGAATATTGAAGGCTGCCGGGGTGCACCGCGCAAGCGCTGTCGTCGCGCTTCTGAACGAACGCCGCCGCCTGGAGCAGCTTGTGCATCGGATCCGGCAGCTGGAGCCCGGACTTCCAGTGATCGTGAGCACGCGCGACGACACCGGCTTGAAGGGCCTGGTGGAAGCCGGCGCGACCCACATTTTTCCGGAGAATCTGGCTGCGGGCCTCGCACTTGCAGCGCAGACGATGATGGTGTTGGGCGTCCCTCCGCGTGAGGCGCTCGCGAGGGTCCGGGCCGTCCGGTCCGAGCTCAACCCGGAGCTTCGGGCGCTTCCGCCTGAGTGAGAGGCATTAATCTCGGAGGGTTTCTCGGCCTCGCCCTTCTTGTCGCCGGCTTCTCCTCAATGGGATTGGCTATCGTTCAACGCCGCCCTGTCCTTGGCCGGCGGTTTGAACTCAACCTAGCCGGATACAGCCCTCGGCGGCGGGATCACGTTAGGAATGGTGATAAGGTAAAAGGGTTGGGGAGAGGCGGGGGGGGGGG
>JALYGI010000565.1 GCA_030777185.1 Pseudomonadota bacterium | reverse complement strand
GTCCTGCTCGGTCCAGCTCGTCCCGCCGTTGACGCTGACGTTGGCGCCGCCGTCATTGGCCTGGATCATGCGCTGGTTGTCGTCGGCCGCGATCCACAGGTCGTGATTGTCGCCATGCGGCACCCTGATTTTCTTGGGGAAGGTCTTGCCGCCATCATCGGAGCGGAAGAACTGCACGTTCAAGACGTAGACCCGGTCCTTGATCTTGGGATCCGCGACGAGGCGGGTATAGTAGAAGGCCCGCTGCCTGAGGTCGCGACTGTCGTTGGTGCGTGTCCAGCTCGCGCCCGCATCGTCGGAGACGAAGACGCCGCCTTCCTTATGTTCGACGATCGCGTAGACGCGATTAGAGTCGACCGGCGACACGCTGACGCCGATCTTGCCGATCACGCCCTGCGGCATCCCGGGGTTGCGAGTCAGCTCGGTCCAGCTGTTGCCGCCGTCAATGCTCTTAAACAGGCCGCTCCCAGGCCCGCCCGAGCTCATTGCCCAAGGCTTGCGCCAGGCCTCCCACAAGGCGGCGTAGACGACGCTCGGGTTCTTGGGATCGATAGAGATGTCGACCGCGCCCGAACGGGGATCCCGGTACAGCACCTTTTGCCAGGTCGTGCCGCCATCTTTGCTCTGGTAGACGCCGCGCTCCGGATTTGGCGCGCCGTAATGACCGAAGCCGCCCACGAACACCGTGTTGCAATCGGTCGGATGGACGCGGACGCGGGAGAAGTTCTGCACCTCCCGGAGGCCGATATGCTTCCAGGTCTTGCCGGCGTCGACGGATTTGTAGACGCCGTCGCCGGGCAGGATGTTGCCGCGCAGCTGCGTCTCGCCGGTGGTGAGGTAGACCACGTCCGGGTTCGCCTCGCACACCGCCACGCCGCCCACGGCCGAGGTCCCGATCTGTCCGTCCGTCACCGGGTTCCAAGTGGTGCCGCCGTCGGTGGTCTTCCAAAGTCCACCGCCGACCGCCGCGAAATAATATTCCATCGGGCGCGCGGTGCTCCCCGCAGCCGCAATCGAGCGTCCACCGCGGTTCGGGCCGATATTCCGCCAGTTGAGACCGCTGAGATAGGCTTCGTCGACGGCATAGGGCTCGGTGGGGATGTTCCGCTCCACCTGGGCGATTGCCTCAGGCGCCGCCGACGTCATCAGCACGGCAAGTAAAGCAGCCGAGCCAAACCGGCTGCGTGAACTCTGCTTGCGCTGCATTTTCCCTTCTCCCGACAAAGCTGAATGGCGGAAGACGGGATGCCCTCCGAAACCGTGAACAGATGAACCGACCCACATCGAGGCGGACGACTTGAACCCTATTTCTCCCGACGGTGTCGGGAAGAAGATGGATGATGGTTACGTGCAGCAAAAACCTTCGTCAAACGAGAACGGGTGGCGGCGCAAAGGTCGTCTTGGCCTCGCTACGTTTCTTTGGCCGGAGTAGCACTGGCTGACGCGGAGGCGACTGCCGGTCACATGAATGCGGATTGCCTCATCGCCTGCTGTTGAGCTCTGGAAGTCGGCTCCCGATTAGGTGCTGTGCGCACTTCGCGTCACGCTTGCCAGCGGCACCGGACACCGAGTGGAAGGATGGGCATCGGCTGCTCGATGGCGAGAACTACGTCCAAGCTGGTGTTAATTCCCGCCGATCGGGGTCCCTCGCGCACTTGTCATAGGCAATTGACTGCCGCAGCTTGTCCGGCGGGAGCACGGCGATGGCAGAGACGGTCGAGGACGTCGGCCTTCTGCTCGTCCACGGAATGGGCGAGCAGAAGCGCCAGGAGCATCTGAAGACGACGGCGCGCGAGCTCGCCTCCTATATCGGTCAATCCAGGGGGCTGATCCGCCTGAGCATCACCGACTCCACCGAACAGCCGCCGAGACGAGGCCGGGCGCCCATCGTCATCGATGCCGAATATGGCGGAAAAAGCGTACGGCGCCGCGTACGGCTCCATCTTCACGAGGCGTGGTGGGCTGATCTCGGCATCAAGGGCGGGCTCATCGAACATGTGAAATTCTGGTTCTGGGTCCTCGGGCAGTGGACAGCGGAGGTGGTTCGCCGCGAAAATCGCGGGCGCAATACGGCGCGGCTGATGGC
>JALYGI010000564.1 GCA_030777185.1 Pseudomonadota bacterium | reverse complement strand
CATGCGGGCGGCGCGGATGCGCGCTAACACAGCCTTCAGCGCCGCCACTGCGTTTGCGACAGGCACTTCATATTCCATCTCCTCGAAGCGCACGTCACGCTCGGCGGCGAAGATGCGCCATGCGGGTCCCGACCGCGATGAGGAGCGCCATTGGCGGGTGAGCGTCCGCTGGATCATGGGGACGGCTCTGGGGGCTGCCGCAGCGAGATCGCAGCAGGCCTGGAACACGTCGTCGCGGCGGGTCGGCTTGAGTGCTCCGCCAGGCGGGCAAGGGTGCAGCGTCTTCAGCATCACCGACTTGGCGTAGGGGAAGAGGAAGAACTCGAAGTGGCGGGTGGCGGCTGCCAGTTCGTCGAGCCCTTCAAGGACCTGGTTTAACGGTCGCCGCTCGATCCGCTCCTCGAGATGAAATGCAGGCATGACGCGCATGCGCACGCGTGTTGCCACGCCGAGCAGGCCAAGGGAGAGACGCTGTGCCTGGAACAGGTCGGGGTTCCTTTCCCGGCTGCATTCGATCGTTTCGCCCGATGCAGTCACTAGCCGAAAACCCTCAGCAAGTGTGGACAGGGAGCCCAGGTCGCGGCCGGTCCCGTGGGTGCCGGTGCCAAGCGCGCCCGCGAGCGACTGCGAATTTATGTCTCCCTGATTGGGAAGCGATAGGCCTTCGCTCCAGAGCGCTTCCGTGAGGCGTTGGAGAGTCCAACCTGCCGGCGCATCGATCGTCCGGCGGTCGGCAGCGATCATGAGATCTCCCGCCATTTCAGCGAGGCTGACGAGCGTGTCATCGGTGTCGCAGAGCGGCGTGAAGGAGTGGCCCGCACCTGCAACCCGGACGTGGGATGCGGCCGCGATCACCTGCGACAGCTCCGCCTCGTCGCCGGGGGAGGCAATGCGCAGCGGATGCGCAACGACATTGCCGGACCAGTTGCGCCATTCGGTCATGCCCAAAGGCCTGGGCGGCGCTTGCCCCAAGGCATCTCCTTTTCGAGCTGGCCGGCGAGGCGGAAGAGGGTGGCTTCGTCCCCGTAGCGCGCAGTGAACATCATCCCGATCGGCAGCCCCCTTGAGCTCTGAGCGAGCGGCAGCGAGATGGAGGGCTGCCCGGTGAAGTTGAACATTGCCGTATAGGGAAACAGCGCCGCCTGCCGGCGGTTGATCTCGCGTGGCGGAACCGTGGAGGGATCGGTGAAGCCAACCGCTGGGGGCGGCGCGCTCATCACCGGGCAGAGATAGACATCGAAGGCCTCGAAGCGGCGGAGCAGCTTGCGCGAAATCATGCGAAGCTCCTGGAAGGCGAAGAAGGCCTGCTCGCCGGTGACGCGCCGCGCCCCTTCGAGCGCCGCTCGCGTCATCGGTTCAAGTTCGTCCTCTGCGGGTTCGCGCCCCACCTCCGCGATGACGCGGGCCATGCCGGCTGCGAAGTTCGCGGCCGAAACCGGCGCGCGCGCGGCATAAAGCGAGACATAGTCGACCCCCAGCGGCTCCGCGCGGACTTCGTGACCGAGAGCGGAGAGCGTCGCCGCGGTCGTCTCGAGCGCCTGCTGGACCTCAGGATCAATGGGATCGCCGCGGGGCGTCTCGGACGACCAGGCTATGCGCAGCCTACCGGGAGAGCGCGATATCTCCTCTAAGTAGGGCCCTTCCTTGGGCGGCGGGGCGTAAGGCGAGTCTGGTTCGGGGATCCCGGTGGCGTCGAGCATCGCAGCGCTGTCCCGTAGGCTGCGCGATACGACGTGATCGACGCAGAATCCGGTGGCGTAATCGAAGCCGTCGGGCAGGTTCGGCACCCGGTCCCGGGTCGGCTTCAGGCCGACGAGTCCGCAGCACGCGGCGGGTATTCGGATCGATCCGAGGCCATCCGAAGCATGGGCGATCGGAACGAGACCTGCCGCCACGGCCGCGCCAGATCCACCCGATGAGCCCCCAGCGATGTGATCCGGGTTCCATGGATTGCGGGTGGGGCCAAACAGCGCCGTGTCGACGTTGCCAACGATCCCGAATTCGGATGACGCGCCGCGGCCGAGAAGCACCACTCCCGCTTCGCGGTAGCGCCTCGTGAGCCCAGTATCCTCGGCATCGACCACGTCGCGGCAGAAGCGGCTTCCGCTGGTGCGCGACCAGCCGGCAACGCCAATTCCGAAATCCTTGACGAGGAACGGCACGCCCCGGAACGGACCGTCGGGAAGCGGGCGTCTGGCAGCTGCACGCGCCTCATCGAAGGCGGTGTGGACGACGGCGTTGATGGCAGGGTTGATCCGCTCGATCCGGTTGATCGCGGCCTCGACCAGCTCGACGGGGGAAGCGGCACCCTCGCGCACCATTGCCGCGAGCGCCATCCCGTCACAACTGGCATATTCATCACTTGTCACAAGCTCTCGCTCCTCAACCCCGGGACATCCGCGCGCTCGCCGGCCGCGAGTTATGGCAGGCTGACGCTGACGACGTTATCGGATGAGTTGCGGTCGATGTAGAAATTGTAGGGGTCGATGCCCGCGTAAAGAGGTTTCCTGTCGACAACGAACTTGAGCACCTGACGTCCCGATCTGATCGGCTGGCGCTGCATCAGAATGATGTGCCGCCGGTCGAAGGCGCCGCTGCCGGGCTCGGCGGTAAACAGGCCGACCTCGATCCGGTCGGCAAGCGGCGCCTCCTTCTCGGCCCCGTCGGCATCGGCGTAGAATTTCCGCGCCTCCACCGGCACAGTCACCTCCCATTTGCCGTCCGGACGGCGCCTCGCCTCCGGACCCGCCGCCTTGAGGTCGTAGAGTGTTATGCGCTCGAAAAGGTCGGTGATCAGCGCCTGGTCCTCCGGCGTCTTCGCCTCCGCGCGCAGCGCGGCCACGAGGTCGACCGAGCGCGCGTATGGAGCGCCCTTAAACTTGTACTTCTGAAGAAGCGTCCTCAGTGCCCGGTTCACCGCATCTTCGCCAAGCCGCTCCTGCAGCAGGTACATGGCGAGCGCCCCCTTGTTGTACATGAGGTATTTCTGGTGCCCGACCCTAACCAGCGGGACCTCCTCCAGCTTCTCCCAGGCGCGGCCGGATAGGTATCCGTAGAGCTGCGTACGCAGCTGCCGCCGGATCTGATCCTCGCCGTTGACCTTACGCATCACCATGACGGCCGAATATTGGGCAAGCGTCTCGGTGAGGAGCGATCCGCCCTGCATATACGCCGGCGTCAGCTGATGAGCCCAATATTGGTGTGCCATCTCGTGCGCCATCACGCCCGCGACGTAATCAAGGGCGTCCGGGGATCGGAGGTCGGCGATGAAACCGAGCGTTTCGGCGTTCGGTATCGTGTTCGCGAAGGCTTGGGCGTAATTGTAGCTATAGCTGGGGAACTCGATGATCCGCGCCTGAGCGAACTGGTAGGGACCGAAATTCGTCTCATAATATTTGAGGGACGCCTCAAGCATCTTCAGCATGCGGTCAATGTTCCACGCGTGGGGGCGATGGTAATAGACTGCAAGGTCGATGTCCCGGTACCGGCGGTGCCTTTCCGCATAGCGGGCGGACTGTACCGCGAAGGCGCTGCGGATCGGAGCATCCGACACGAAGCGAGCGACGCGCCGATCGCCTTGAATGACATCCGACACTTTCTTGCCCGGCGCGATCGGCGTCTGGTCGGCCGCCGTCGACAAGGTGATGTCGGCGGTCGTCCACGACCGCTCGGAGGCGGCGACCTTCGTTGCTGACAAGTCCTCGAGCCTGGGAAGCCGCGGGGGCGGCAGCCCGTATTCGCGCCGCGCCGCCAGGCTCGCCACCATGGGCTCGCCGCGCATGCCGACGACGGGCAGCAGCTCGTCGTTGCTGAGGAACGTCCCGTTGTCGACGATCCGCGTGTTCGGAGCGCCGTTGACGAAACCCCGGTGCCAGCGCTGCATCTCAAATGTCAGCAGGCGGGTCTCGCCTGGAGCCATCGGCCGGTCGAGCCGGAAGATGCGATAGTCGTACTGGGGATCCTCGGACGCCAGGCGTCCGCCCGCCACGGCGGCGGTGACCAGCTTCAGGTCGCGGTCGCGCAGCAGCACGTGCACGTCCGAGATCGGCCGGTCTTCGAGGTTTCGGAGCAGGTATGCGCCCTTCACCGTCGCCCGCCGCTCCTCCGGATAAAGTGCGACATTCAGCTTCATGTGGGAAATGGACGGCTGGGCCAGGCCGTCATACTTCATGTACCTCTTCTCATACTCGGCCCAGTAGGCGTCGCTCGCCTCGGGCGTTTCATAGCGGTTGAGAATGTTCGTGTTGTAGAAAGCGTAGGCGCCGGTTGCGGCGAAGGTGAGAAGCGCGCCGCCGGCGACGATCCGCGGCGCCCCCACGAGCCGCCTCGCCGCTAGCCTCAGCCGCGGCTTCAGCCTGGTCTCCGTTCCGCGCCGCCACAGCAGGTGCGCCGCGACGAGAAGCAGGACGGCGAGCGCGCCCCAGTAGAGCCGGAACACCCATGGCCCTTCCCAGAAGGAGGTGACCCCGTCCATGTCGCTGTAGGAAACGGGCGGCAGGCCAGCATAGTTGAGGAGGTTGTGGCTCGGAACGAAGCCGGTGTGGTTCGCCGCCACATAAAGCACCATGATGCCCCAGCCGACGAATTTGTTGGGGCTGAGCGTCTGCACGAATACGGCGAGCGCCGCGGCCAGCATCGCGTCCCAGGTCATCGGCAGCACGTACCAGAGGAGGTAGGTGCCCGGCTCGATCCGGGTGAAGCCCAGCGCGAGCTGCAGGACAACGGCGGAGGCTGCACTTGCCACGAACACCGAGAAGAGCACGAGCGCGATCGCTGCCGTCTTCGGGACCACGTAGGCCCAGTTGGGATGGGGCGCCGCATCGACGATCTCGTGCATCCTGCGGTCCCGCTCCCGCCACACGAGCTCGCCGGCGTAGATGATGACGATGATCACGGGGAGGATGAAGAAGATCTCCTCGAGCTCGGGGATCAGCGTCACCGTCAGCGGATAGCTGGGCCTGCCGTCGGGATCGCGCTGGCCGATGAGAACGAACAAGGTCGTGAAGGTCGCCCAGGCCATGAGGAGGATGAACGCGGGGCTCTTCAGCACCTGCTTCATCTCGAAGCGCGTCCGCACCGTAAGCAGCGCCCATGCGGCGCGGCGGCCGTGCTGGGCGCTCGGGAGAGGCCGCGGCGAAGGGCTCGCGCCAGCGTCTGCGGCGGCAGCCAGCTCCGCCATTCGCTCTTTCTTGCGCTTCCGGCGAGAGCCCCCATTCTCGGCGAAGCTGAAGCCGAAATAGGCGAGCACCAGGAACAGGATCGAGATGCCGATCCACAGCAGCCGGTTGTAGAGCAGCGCGCCGGAGAATTCCGGGAGCATGGCGTTGCGTTCGGGGGTGGTCCAGTAGCGGGTCGCATCCTCGAACGCGCGGCCCGAAAAGGGCTCCAGGAGGGCGAGGCTCTGGACCAGCTCCGGACGGCCGCCGAGCGCGCTCTGGAGCGAGAAGTAGAGCGCGAGGAAGGTCAGGAGGCCGAGATAGGTGCCCATCATCGAGCGCGAGACCGTCGCAAGCGCGAAGAAGATGGAGGCGCTGATGAGGACGTTCGGCAGGGCGATGAGAAAATAGGCGTAGAGATGGTCTGCGACCCGGTTTGGGCCGATCCCCGCCGCATCGGCCCCGGCCACGAGGGAACCGATCCAGATGCCGGGCGTGACCAGCGTCAGGCACAGAGCGACTATAGCGAAGGCGCCGAGGAACCGCCCGAACAGATAGTCGAATTTCCGGATGCCGGTGGACCTCAGGATCGGTCCGAACCCGGTCTCGTCGTCGCGCAGCACGATGTTCGAGACGAACACGGTCGTGGCGAACATGAACAGGCAGGAGATGATTCGATACTTGCTGATCACCTCGTAGGGCGAGTTCTTGAAGACCCGAACGTCCTCCTCGAGCTCGAGGCCGAGCGCGAACGAGCCGAAGGGAATCAGGAAGACGGCCGCCGCGGTGATCCACAGCAGCGGGTTCTTGAGCAGGTAGCGGAACTCGAAGGCGGCGATTCGGGCGAGCATTTCGGGCTCCTCAGGCCGCGCGGCGCGACTGCGCCAGCGTCGAGAAATAGACGTCGGCAAGGCCGCCCTCGACGGTGGTGAAGCCGTCTCCGGGGTCGCCATCCGAGAGGATGTGGACGATGGTCCGCCCGGCGAAGAGGCGGGTCGAGATCACCGCATAGCGTTCCTGGCAATCGTCGAGCTCGCTTCGGTTGATCGTCTTCATCCAGATCCTGCCGCGCGTTGCGCCGATGAGCTCGAGCGGCGCCCCTTCGAGCTGGATCCGGCCCTCGGTGATCACGGCCATGCGCGGGCACAGGTCCGAGACGTCCTCCACAATATGGGTCGAGAGGATGACCACCACATTCTCGCCGATCTCGGCGAGGAGGTTGAGGAAGCGGTTTCGCTCTTCCGGATCGAGGCCCGCGGTCGGTTCGTCGACGATGATCAGCTCAGGGTTTCCGATCAGGGCCTGGGCAATTCCGAAACGCTGGCGCATCCCGCCCGAAAAGCCGGCCAGAGCCTTGTTTCGCGCGGCCCACAGGTTCACCTGGTGGAGGAGGGTCTCGACGGTCGCCTTGCGGTCGGCGGTGGAGGTGACGCCCTTCAGCACGGCCATGTGATCGAGCATCTCGTAGGCGGAGACGCGCGGATAGACGCCAAAATCCTGTGGCAGATAGCCGAGCGTGCGCCGCAGCTTCTCCGGCTCCGCCACCACGTCGATGTCGCCGAAGCGGACGGCTCCTTCGGTCGGAGTCTGGAGCGTTGCCACGGTCCGCATCAGCGTCGACTTGCCGGCGCCGTTCGGACCCAGCAGCCCGAACATGCCGCGCGGTACCGACAGCGTTAGGCGATCGAGCGCACGCGTCCCGTTCGGATAGACATGGCTGACCTCGTCGAGTTCGAGCATGGGTAATCGTCCTCCCCCTTGATGAGGAGAGAGGTGCACGAGCGACGTTGCCGCAGAATTTCAGACGGTTTCGCTTTGTTGCAGTTCTGAAATACTGAGGAAACGGGAGAGGCAGACAAGGCAGGCATGCACAGGCCAAACGCAGAGCCGGGGGATCTCATCCTGCTGGTGGACGACGATCCCGAAATCCGGCAGCTGATCGGGGATTTCCTGATGCAGCACGGCTTTCGGATCGCCGGAGCGGCAAACGGCGCCGAGATGGACCGCCAGATCGCCGCCGAGCGGCCCGCCCTCGTCGTCCTCGATCTGATGCTGCCGGGGGAGGACGGCCTCACCATCTGCCGCCGGCTTTCCGCCGCCGGCCGCGTGCCATTGATCATGCTGAGCGCGCTCGGCGAGGAGACGGACCGGATCGTCGGCCTCGAGCTCGGCGCCGACGACTATCTCCCCAAGCCGTGCAGCCCGCGCGAGCTGCTCGCGCGGATTCGCGCGGTGCTCCGGCGAAACGAAGGGGCGGAGCCCTCCGGCGGCTCCGGCTATCGGTTCGCGGGCTGGTCATGCGACCTTGGCCGCAGGGAGCTGCGCTCGCCCACGGGCGTGTCGGTGGCGCTGTCGTCCGGGGAGTTCCGGCTGCTCTCCGCCTTCCTCCAGCATCCAATGCGCGTGCTCACGCGCGACCAGCTCCTCGATTTCGCTCGCGGCCCAAGCGCCGAGATCTACGATCGCGCGATCGACGTGCAGATCAGCCGCCTTCGAAAGAAGCTCACGGGCGAGGATGGCGGCGACCTCATCGTCACCGTGCGCAGCGAAGGCTATATGTTCGCCGTCCGCCCGGTGCTCGGTTGAACCGCGGAGCGCCTCTCTTCGCCCAAGCGATGGCGCTCGTGGTGGTAACCGCGATCGTCGCGCAGCTGATCACCTTAGCCGTGCTGCTGGCCGTGCCGAGCCCGCGCGAGGTCTTCACCTATGACGACGTCGCAGAGGCGATGCGCCGCGGGGCAGGGGTGGAGCGGGAGGGGCAGATACTGTCGGTCAGGACCGCCGAGGCTCCGCCGCCGGGGTGGGAGAAAGACTCTCGCCTCGAGCTGCAGGGACGGGTCACGCTGGCGCGCACGCTCGGCGTGCCGGCCGAAGACGTGCGGATCGAGCACGACATCGGAATCCCCGGTGCCGTGTGGGTGATGCGCCTCCTTTCTCCGCCGGTCGGCAACCCGGCGCCGCCGGTGCGGCCGTTCGGGGGTGGCGGCGCCGCGATTTTCGAGGATTTCGCCGCCGCCGCGCGGCTGAGGGACGGGCGCTGGGCTATCGTAACCGGGTCCCACCCATGGCCGGGGCCGGGCACCTTCCTGCTGCTCTGGCTGGCCGCCAATGCCCTCGTGCTCGTGCCGCTCGCCTGGCTGTTCACGCGGCGGCTCGTCGCGCCGATCCGCGCCTTCGCCGAGGCGGCGGAGCGGGCCGGGCGCGGCGAGAAGGGCGCGGTCTTCCCGGAGACGGGGCCGAGGGAGGTGCGCAAGTCCGCCCGCGCGCTGGCCGAGATGCAGCGGCGGATCGCCGGCGCCGTAGAGGAGCGGACGCGGCTTATCGCCGCCGTCGCCCATGATCTGCGCACGCCGCTCACCCGCCTCCGCTTCCGCGCCGAATATGCCCCGCCTGAGCATCGGGAGCGGATGGTGGGCGACATCGAGCGGATGGATGGAATGATCGGCGGCGTACTCGCCTTCGCCCGCGGAGAGGAGCGGCTGAACCGCCAGCGGCTCGATCTCGCAACGCTTGTGGAATCCATGGCAGACGACCTCGTCGACACTGGGGCGGACGTCGCGATGGCGGAGGCGGAGCCGGTGGAGGTGGTGGCTGATCCTCTGGCACTGCGCCGGCTGGTCGCAAACCTCCTCGACAACGCGATCAAGTATGCAGGCGGCGCCCGTTGCCGGGTCTGCCGGCAAGGCAAGGACGCGCTGCTCCTCGTCGAGGACGAAGGACCCGGGATAGCCGAGGACGCCCTCGAGCGGATGTTCACCCCGTTCGAGAGGGGCGATGCGGCGCGCGATCCTTCGACCGGAGGCGTGGGGCTGGGCCTCGCCCTCGCGCGCGGAATCGCACGAGCCCACGGCGGTGATGTCTGGCTGAGCCGTCTCCCAAGCCGAGGCCTGCGCGCGCACGTTCGGCTCCCGGCTACCGCCGGGAGCGGCTAGATAGCGTAGCCTGCCCATCTCTGCCGAAGCGCGTGGCATGACCACGTCCGTTACTCACCTCGACGAGCAGAGAGCAGACGTTCCGCTGATGCCCATCTACGGGCATTCGGCTATGCGACCATCCGGACGCCGCGCTCCAGCGCGGCGATCACCTCGTCCACATGCTCGATGTGAGTGCGGAAGGAGAGGATGGCGCAGCGAAGGGTGAAGCGGCCATCGATGCGGGTGCCGCTCAGCATCACCCGTCCTTCCTCCTGGACGTGGCGAAGCAGCCGTTCGTTGAAATCGTCGGCGTCGCCGTTGTGCGGCTGGTAGCGGAAGGCGACCACCGACAGATCGGGCGCAGGACCGGCGTCGAAGCCATCAAGTTCGCTCAGCCGCGCGTGCAGATAGCGGGCAAGTGCGAGCTTCTCCGCCTGGGCGGCGCGAAACGCGGACACGCCGGCAATCTGCAGCGGCAGCCACAAGCGCATCGCGCGAAAATGCCGTGTCAGCTCGGGCGACAAATCGGCGGGGGAGGGGCCCACCTCGGATTCGCCGAGAGGCCGAAGATAGTCGGCGCTCGCGCTGAATGAATTCAGCAGGTTGCGGCCGTCGCGGACGAGCACCGCTCCGGTTCCATAAGGGAGAAACATGGTCTTGTGCGGATCGAGCGCGACGCTGTCGGCCTGTTCGATGCCTCGCAGCACGTTGCGACCCTCTTCGCATAGGGCGAATAGCCCGCCATAGGCACCGTCCACGTGGAACCAGGCACCGTAGCGGCGGCACAGAGCAGCAATTTCCGGGAGCGGATCGACGGCACCCGTATCCACCGTGCCCGCAGAGGCAACAACCAGCCACGGCCGAATTCCAGCGGCGCGGTCCTGCTCAAGCATCGCCTCGAGAGCTTCGATAGACATTCGGTAGCGATTGTCGGTCGCGATAAGCCTTCGGGGCGAGCGAGACCGGCCGGCGATGTGGAGGGCCTTGTCGATGCAATGATGTGCGAAACGCGTCGAGTAGACGGCGCCCCCGCTTTCTGCATCCCCGGCGTCGCGCGCCGCAACGATGGCGGTCAGGTTTGCGATGCTCCCGCCGGAGGTCAGGGTGCCGGCAGCACCTCCAGGATAGCCAATGACCTGCGCCAGCCATCCCGTCGTCGCATTCTCCAGACGAACAGCGCCGGGGCTGGCGGAGGCGA
>JALYGI010000563.1 GCA_030777185.1 Pseudomonadota bacterium | reverse complement strand
TCATCATCCGCGGCGGCGACGTTTTCGACGGGACCGGGAACAAGCGCCGCGTGGCCGACGTCGGCATCAAGGGCGACAGGATCGTCATGGTCGGGTCGATCCCGGCCGATGCCAGTGCGGGCAAGGTGATCGACGCGCGCGGTAAGATGGTGGCGCCGGGCTTCATTGATCCGCATTCCCATGCTGCGCCCGGTATCACGACCCCGGAACTCGCCGCGGCGGTGCCGATCCTGTTCCAGGGCATAACCACGGTGATGATCAATCCCGACGGCGGCGGGCCTGCCGACCTTCGCGAGCAGACCGTGCCCATCCAGAAGAATGTGCCGGGCGTCAACGTCGTGCCCATGATCGGACATAATGGCGTGCGCAGAGCGGTGATGGGCGATGCTAACCGCAAGCCGACGCCTGCCGAGCAGAAGCGGATGGAAGACTATGTCAGGGCCGCCATGCAGTTCGGCGCCTTCGGCTTTTCGAGCGGGCCGTTCTACATTCCGGGGAAATATTCAAGCACTGCGGAAATGGTGGCGCTCGCGAAGGTTGCCGCGCAATTTCCCGGTTCGTTCCACAGCAGCCACATCCGCGATGAATCGAGCTACGATATAGGCGTCATCAATGCAGTGAGGGAGCTGATCCAGATCTCCCGGGAAGCCAAGCTGCCCGGCATCGTCACGCATATGAAGATGCTTGGGCCGTCCGTGTGGGGGAAATCCAAGGACGCGATCGAGCTCATCAACGCTGCTCGCGCTGAAGGTCTCAGCATCTGGGCGGATCAATATCCCTATTCCGCCTCGGGCTCGGGCCTGCAGCCGGCGCTGGTGCCGGGTTGGGCGCAGGAAGGCGGTTCCGAAGCGCTCGCCAAGCGGCTCCAGGATCCCGAGCAGCGCGCCCTCATCCGCAAGGAAATGGTGCAGAACCTAGAGCGGCGTGCCGGCCCCAACGCCATTATGATCCGTCGCTACGAGCCCGATCCTTCGGTTGAAGGAAAGCGCCTCGATGAAATCGCCAAGGCCCGGAATCAGCACCCGCTCGATACCGCGATCGACATGCTGATCAAGGGCGGCGCTCCGATCGTCTCCTTCAACATGAGCGAGAAAGACCTGGAGGCGCTGATGAAGCAGCCGTGGATGATGACCTCCAGCGACGGCGGCCTCGTGAAGTTCGGCAGCGGCTCGGAGCATCCCCGAGCTTATGGGGCTTATCCGCGCAAGCTCCGACGCTACGTGCTGGACAAGGGCGTGATCAGCATGGAGCAGGCGATCCATGCGTCGGCCGGTCTTCCGGCCACCGTGTTCGGTATCCGCGACCGCGGCTTCCTGCGCCGCGGAGCCTTTGCCGATGTGCTGGTGTTCGACCCCAAGACGATCCGGGACACAGCCACCTACGATAAGCCGCATTCCTATTCGGTCGGCATGGTGCATGTCTTCGTGAACGGCCAGGCTGCAGTGACGGACGGCAAGGTCGTGCCGAAGCGCTACGGGCGCCTGCTGCTGAAGGAGCGTTGATCCCGTGGGTGGAGCGTCGCTATTCGGACGGACGCCGGACGGAACGACGCTTCAAGGGAACAACCGCAACATGGACGCCGCCTCGTCAGCTCTGAAGCCTGGGGTGGCGTGGGCCGAGCGCCTTTCCGCCGAGATCGGCAAGCAGGTGCTCGGCCAGAGGATGATCATAGAGCGGCTCCAGATCGCGCTTCTGGTCGGCGGCCATGTCCTTCTTGAGGGCATGCCCGGGCTCGCCAAGACCCTGCTGGTGAAGGCGCTCAGCCAGACGATGGGCCTCGATTTCGAGAGGATCCAATTCACGCCGGACATGCTGCCGAGCGACGTTGTCGGCACAATGGTGTATTCGCCCCACGACGGCAGCTTCACGCCGCACCACGGGCCGGTCTTCGCCAATCTGGTGCTGGCGGATGAAATAAACCGATCCCCCGCCAAGGTGCAGAGCGCGCTGCTCGAGGCGATGCAGGAGCAGCAAGTGACGATTGGCGGCGTCACACACGCCTTGCCGCACCCCTTCTTCGTCATGGCGACCCAGAATCCGGTCGAACATGAGGGCACCTATCCGCTTCCGGAGGCGCAGACTGATCGTTTCCTGTTCAAGCTCCTGCTCGATTATCCGAGCAGTGAGGATGAGCTGGAAATGCTCCACCGCTGGGGCTCGCCGACCCACACTCCGGAGATCGGCGCCATTTCGAACGCGGACGAGCTGCTGGCCCTGCGCCGTCGACTTGACGACATCTACGTGGCGCCCGCCATCGAGGCCTATGTGCTGGCGCTCGTCCGCCACACAAGGGAACTCGCCCGCAGCGAGCGCAACGGCGTGCGCTCGCTCGCCTTCGGAGCCTCGCCGCGCGCTTCGCTCGCGCTCCATCAATCGAGCAGGGCGCTGGCCCTTTTGCGCGGCCAGGATCATGTCGTGCCTCACCTGGTGCAGGAGCTTGCGCCGGACGTGCTCCGCCACCGCATCGGTCTCACCTACGAGGCGGAAGCGGCAGGGTTGAGCCCCGATGGGATCATCGCGCAAACCATTGCCACGGTGAAGGTGCCCGAATGACCGGCGCCGAGCGCCCGGCCGCTCAGCGAGGGCTGGACGAGCGCGCACGCAAGGCGCTGCGCCGGCTCGAATGGCAAT
>JALYGI010000562.1 GCA_030777185.1 Pseudomonadota bacterium | reverse complement strand
TGGTCAGCACGGCGTCGCGCTGAGGATCGTTGAGGCCGCGCAGATAGCCGGGTTCGGCCTGGGTCGGGACGGGGTGATTCACCGTTGAACAGTTAGGGAACGGGAGGGGAAGTCACAAGCCGTTCGCGAGAGCTAACTCTCCCGGCGGAGCAGCAGGATGTGCGCTTTGCCGAAGCGGCGCTCCGCCTCGATCGCGAAGCCGGGCGGCGGCGGGGGACGATCCCGCTCGGTCTCGAGGCTGACCAGCCCGCCCGGTGAGACCCAGCCCGCATTGCAGACGCGGTTCAGCGCCATCTCGGCGAGGCCGGAGGCGTAGGGCGGATCGAGGAAGAGGACGTCGCACGGGGCGGGTGGCGGCATCGCATATTCCACCGACTGGGCGCGGATCTCGGCACGTTGTTCCGTGCCGAAGGCAGCGAGATTGCGCCTGATGGCGGCCAGCGCACTGCGATCATTGTCGAGGAACAGGCAGTGAGCCGCGCCCCGCGACAGCGCTTCCAGCCCAAGCGCGCCCGACCCGGCGAAGAGATCGGCGATGCGCAGACCCTCGAAGCTGCCGAGCCGGCTTTGCAGCATCGAGAACAGCCCTTCGCGGGCGCGGTCGCTGGTCGGGCGGGTGGCGCGGCCTTCAGGGGCAGCCAGCGGCCGCCCGCGCCACTCGCCGGTGATGATCCTCATTTCAGCGTTTTCCGAAACTCGACGAGATCGTGCTGCCGGACCTCGGCAACCTCGCCGGCGCGTAGGTCGCCAAGCACGAACGGGCCGTAGGCGACGCGGATCAGGCGGGAGACCTGCAGCCCGAAATGCTCGAGCACGCGCCGCACCTCGCGGTTCTTGCCCTCCTTGAGGCGCATCTCGACCCAGAAGTTGCGGCCGGTGCGGCGCTCCATGTTGGCATCGATCGGTCCATAGCGAACGCCGTCGATCTCGATGCCCTGGATCAGCCCCTCGAGCTGATCCTGCGTCACCTCGCCGAACACGCGCGCGCGATAGGTGCGTTCGATGCCGGTCGCCGGCAGCTCGAGCTGCCGCTTCAATTCGCCGTCGTTGGTGAGGAGAAGCAGGCCTTCCGTGTTGAGGTCCAGCCGCCCAATCGGCATCAGCCGCGGCAGGTCCCCTTCACCGCCGCCTGCGGCGGCGCTGAGGGCAGGCTTCAGCCGGTCGTAGATGGTCGGACGGCCGGAGAAATCGCGTTCGGCCGTCAGAAGCCCGGCCGGCTTGTGGTACAGGAACAGGCGCGTCTCCGCGGCCGGGCGGACCGGCTTGCCGTCCACGGTCACCCCTTTCAGCGAGGTGAGGATCGTCGCCGGCGTCTCCACGGCCGCACCGTCGATCGCGATCCTCCGGTCCGCGATCATCCGCTCGATCTCGCGGCGCGAGGCGATGCCGGCGCGGGCGAGCAACTTGGCGATGCGCTGCGGCTCAACGTCGTGGTGGGTCTCGCGCGGCTCGCCTGCGGCGGTGCCGTCGGCGCGTATCCGACGGGCCGGCGGCTTGCGCTCGGGGCGCGGCTTGCGACCCGGGTGAGGAAGGGGAGCATTGTCCGGTTTCCGGCCGGGTCCTTGCTTTAACGGCGGGCGCTGAGGCTTGGCCCCGCTGCCGCCGCTCCGCTCCTCGCGGGCCGCATCAGGCTTGCGCGGCGGGGGGCGGGAGCCGGCGCGGCGCGGTCCGCGCGGGGAAGGGGGTCTTGGCACGCTTGATCCTCAAGTCTCATGTCCATTCGGACAGCCGGATAAGTAAATGCGCCGGAACGACGCAGGCTCCCGGACACTCACTCCAACTCGTTCGTTACGCAGCAAGATCGATTGAAGGAAGGATCGTCGCTCTAGATGTTGTTCGGGAGGCGTCAAAGAACAATCCGGCGAATCCTCGTCGTTGAGGACGAGCCCTTGGTCGCGTTCGACAACGAGCATCTGCTGAGCGAAGCGGGCTACGAAGTGGTGGCGACGGTGGACAGTCTCGCCGACGCCGCTCGCGTTATCCAGGAGGAGGAGGGGCTCGACCTCGTCCTTACCGACGTGACGCTGAGCGGCGACGGTGACGGGATGGACGTTGCCCGGGCGGCCGTTGCGAAGGGCATCCCGGTGCTGTTCGTCACCGGAAGCTGCCCACCCGAGGCCCAGACGCTCGGGGTCGGCTGCTTGTCCAAGCCTTATTCCGACAAGATGATGAAGGCTGCGCTCGAAGCGCTCGACCGCAAGCTGCAGGGCGCATCGCTGAAGAAGCTTCCGGCGGGGCTTAGCCTCTACGAACGGGTTTGACCCTTCAGCCTCGCAATGACGAGGTTTGCGAGAGAGCGCGCTCGATCTCATCGTGAAAATGGCGGATGCCGGTCTCCAGCGTGCCGAGCGTGAGCCGGTCGATCGCGCCTGAAGCGAGGCCCTCCTGCCCGAGCGCCGCGGCGCGGAAGTCTTCAGCCCCGAACGTGCCTTCATCGAGCAGGGCCCAACTCTTCTGCCAGTGGAGTTCGGCCTCGGCATCGCCCGGTGGCTCCGGGATCAGCATGAAATTCTCGACGAGCGTGCGGTCGACCGCGCGGGGCATCAGCACCATCAAGTTCACATAGTCGGGGCTGACGACCACCACGGTGGCGGGGAAGAGCTGGTAGGCAAAGGTGATCGCGCTTCGGAGGGCCGGCCAGTCCCCATCCTCGATCCTGGCCAGATATTCGGCGCGGCCGACGGCGGAGCGCTGATGCACTCCGATCCGATCCGCCGCGGTAATGCCGTCGGCGAAGAATTTTCCGATCGTGCCGGCGTGGAGCCGCTGGACGTGATAGCTTTCGAGGAAGGCGTCCATGATCAGCTTCCAGTTGGAAGCGACATCGTGGGTGCGGCGGCGGTAGAGATGGTGGCCGGAAAGGCCAAAGGCGTCGAACTCGGGCGCGAGCGTGGAGGCTGCGCTGAAATCCGCTTCGTCGCTCCGTGCGAACCAGATGAGGCCGCCGGCCTCAAGGCTTGGGAGTTCGGCAAGATGGTGCTCGGCTTTGTCGAGCCCGGGAAAGCTGTCCGCCCTCGGCACGCCGGTGAGCGCGCCGTCGAGCGAATAGGACCAGGCATGGTAAGGACAAACGAGCCGAGGCGCGCATTGCGCTTCGCCGCCTTCGACGAGCCGCGTGCCGCGATGCTTGCAGACATTGTAGAAGACGTGCGGCTCGCCCGCTTTGTCGCGGCTGATCAGGAGCGGAATGCCCAAGCCGTCATGCGGCACGGCCATGTTGGTGCGTGGAAGCAGCGCCGATGGGGCGATGACCAGCGGAAGCTTGCTGAACAGCAGGCTTTGCTCCGTCTGGTAACGGCTCAAGTCGGTGTAGGCCTTAGCCAGGAGGGAGGTGACCTCTTCCCCTACGGAATTGCGCCCTCCCGCGATCGCCCTGGCGAGGGCGAGCTGTCCTTCGGTGGGACGCCGGCTCGTCTCGATGTCCATGGCGGGCGAGGGTGCTTGGGGAAAGCGGATTAGGCAAGCGCCGATCGCACTGCAAAGAGGCTATGCCACCACGAATCAGGCGCTACAAAGGGGCATGAACGAAGCGACGATTAGCGCGCCCAGTGACTGGCGCCGCCACCTTCCCGAGGCCATCCGACCCTATACTCAACAGGGGCCGGTCGCCGCCTTCTTTCTCGGCATTTCGTCGGGCTTGCCCTTCACCCTCCTCGCAGCGACGCTGACGCAGCGGCTGTCGGAGGGCGGGATTGAGCGTAAGACCATCTCGGCCTTCGCCTTCGTCCTGCTGATCTACAGCATCAAGTGGGCGTGGGCGCCGGTGGTGGACCGAGTTCATTTGCCATTTTCGAAGAGCTTCGGCCAAAGACGAACTTGGCTCGTGCTCTGCGCCGTGCTGGTTGTGCTCGGCATCATCCTGCTTGCGCGGGCAGACCCGTCCGAGGGGGTCCAGAAGGTTCTGCTCGCGGCGCTCGTGCTCGGCTTTGCGGGCGCGACCTATGACATCGTCATCGACGCCTACCGCATCGAGCTGCTCGAGCCGGAGCAACTCGGAACCGGCTCGGGAATGTCGCAATATGGCTGGCGCATCGGCGCTTTCCTCGCCGGTACGATTGCGCTGGCAGGAGCCGCAAGCATCGACTGGACGTTTGGCTATATCGCCTGCGCGCCGCTTGCCCTTTCGGCCGTCCTGGTGTCGCTCGTGGCGGGCGAGCCGCGGCGCCACAAGGAACGCGAATGGCCGCGGCGCGCCAGCGCCGGAAGCTATCGAAAGTTGCTGGTTGCTATCCCGGTTATCCTGTTGGCCGCGTCGGGACTCGACTATTTGCTGGATTCTAACATCCTGTTCCGGATCGCGATCTTCGGCCTGATTTACCCGCTCGCCGATCTAACCATTCGCCGGGCTCATGATGCCGGCTGGAGCGGGCATCTCGCATGGCTTCTGCTGGCGCCCGTGGCGGCCGCCACGATCGGTAACCTGATGCTCTTCTGGGTTGCGCTCGGCGTCGTGGGAGCATTGGTGCTGGCCCTGGCGCTGAAGCCCGGCGACGCGGCGGCCAATCGCTTCGGCGACGCGCCCGCGGCTCTGGCGGAGAGAGATGTGGTCGGCCCGATGGTGGAATTCTTTCGCCGTAAGGGCGCATGGCTCGTGTTTGTGTTCGTGCTGGTGCACAAGATCGGCGACACGATGGCGAACCTGATGGTTCGCGACCTGTTCGTCACCGAAGGCTTCTCCAAGGAGGAAATCCTGTTCGCCGACGTCTGGGTTGGCTTCATCTGTCTTCTAA
>JALYGI010000561.1 GCA_030777185.1 Pseudomonadota bacterium | reverse complement strand
GAGCAGAGCCCGGTCAAAACCTATGTCGTCGAATATCGCGAGCCGTCGGTGGACGGGCGCCCGGGCAAGCTCGTTGGCGCCTGCCTGACCGACCAGCAGTCGGACGGCCTGTCGATGATCTACAGCTTCTTCGAGCCGGACGCCGAGGACCGCCCCGGGCTCGGCACCTACATCATCCTCGATCACATCGTCCGCGCAGGTCGCGCGGGGCTCCCTTACGTCTATCTCGGCTATTGGGTCGAAAGCTCGAGGCGCATGGCCTACAAGGCAAAATTCCGTCCGCTGGAGCGGCTCGGCCCCGACGGCTGGCGCAGGTTCGAGCCCGAGCAGCCGGAGCTGCCGCTGGCGCGATAGACCTTTGATCGCCGTGCTTTCCGAGCCGTCAGGTGACTCCACCTGACTTGAAACCACTCTAATCGCTCCCGATCGCCTTGCGGGCGAGCCATTCCTCGATCGCGCGATAGGATGTGTCGCCGGTCGGCGCGTCTTCGGCGATCCCGGTTGCGAAATAGGCAATGCCCCGGCCTTTGAGCCGGTCGATCCAAAGGCCTGACTTCACTCGGTACGCGTCGCCGGCATGGCCGGTGAGGATCGCGCCGGTGCCGCTGATATCGTCCCGGCAATTCGGGTTCGGCAGGATCTGCACGCCAAGCCCGTAGCTGCAATAAAAGCCATTCTCCGTCTCGCCGTTCGCGCCGTCGAAGCGCCAATGCGGCCGGAGCATCTCCTCGATGCTCGCCTGGCTGAGGAACCTCCGTCCGTCATGAATCCCGCCCGAAAGCAACAAGCGCCCCGCGACGGAGAGCCCCTCCACCGAGATACGAAGCCCGCCCTGCGGCGAGAACAGAGCTCCGTTGCTGCCAAGCCGGTAGGAAGCGAGGTCGCAGGCACCGCCGGCGGCGACCACCACCATGCAGGTCGGGCGCACGCCTTTGAGATCGTCGCGCACGATCCTGCCGTCGGGCTCGTAGAGCACCACGGCCCGCGCAACAGCGGCATCGCTGCATGTCGACCAGTTGAAGCAGCCATCGATCCCAAGCGGCCGCAGCACTTCCCGCTCCATCAGCCGATCGAACCGCTCCCCCGCCGCAATCTCCATCACCGAGGCGATCACCGGGAAGTTGAGGTTGGAATAACGGAAAAAGGTGCCGGGCCTGTGCTCCGGGTCGAAAGCGCGCGGATCCGCGAGCGCGGTTTGGAGCGCAGTGCCGAGCGGTATCGCATAGTCGATCTCGTCCCTGAGGCCCGATCGGTGCGAGAGAAGCAGGCGAAGCGTGATCTTCTCATCCGGAAAGGCGGGATTGCGCAGCCGCCAGCCGAGCCGCTGCGAAACGTCCCTATCGAGATCGAGCTTTCCCTGCTCGACGAGCCGCATCACGCCGAGCGCGACGAACAGCTTCGAGACGGAAGCGATGCGGACGGGGTCCGCCACGGTCAGCGGGCGGTTCAGCGCACGGTCCGCCATGCCGCTTGCGCCGCTCCGCCGCACCGCGGCCCGGTCGAAGCTGAGCCAGACATAGGCTCCCGCCGCGGGCGGCGGTGGTGGGGACGGTGCCGGGCGCGTGCTGACGCAGCCGGCAAGAAGCAGCAACGGAAGAAATCTGCCGAACTTCATCCCCGCCTCCAGCCAAGGTCCGGCAGGGATGATGCACCGAAGCCTCGGCCGACGCAAAAAGAAAGCCGGCGCTGCATCGCTGCAGCGCCGGCCTATTTCACCCCCGCTTGAAAACCCTGAACGCTACAACGGGTGTTTACGCGACCTTGGCATCCTGCATGTCCTCGGGGTCGCGCAGCACATAGCCGCGTCCCCAGACCGTTTCGATATAATTGTCTCCGCCGCAGGCGAGGCTCAGCTTCTTGCGGAGCTTGCAGATGAAGACGTCGATGATCTTCAGCTCCGGCTCGTCCATTCCGCCATAAAGGTGGTTGAGGAACATTTCCTTGGTGAGCGTCGTGCCCTTGCGGAGCGAGAGAAGCTCCAGCATCGCATATTCCTTGCCGGTCAGGTGCACGCGGGCGCCGTCGACCTCGACCGTTTTGGCATCGAGGTTCACGGCCAGCTTGCCGGTCTTGATCACCGACTGAGAGTGGCCCTTCGAGCGGCGCACGACCGCATGGATGCGGGCGACGAGCTCGTCGCGGTGGAACGGCTTGGTCACATAATCGTCCGCGCCGAAGCCAAGCGCGCGGACCTTCGAATCCATCTCGCCGACGCCGGACAGGATGAGGACCGGGGTGCCGACCTTCGCCGTGCGCAATTTCTTGAGCACGTCATAGCCGTGCATGTCCGGCAGGTTGAGGTCGAGCAGGATGATGTCGTAGTCGTAGAGCTTGCCCAGATCGAGGCCCTCTTCGCCAAGATCGGTCGTGTAGACGTTGAAGCCCTCCGTCCCGAGCATCATCTCGATGCTCTTGGCCGTCGTCGGCTCGTCTTCGATCAGCAGCACTCGCATCAGATTTCCCCCCGTTCGGCCCCGCCATTACGCCCCGCGTAACCTCGCTTTAACGGCCTTGAAGCGGTCATTAACCATGGCTGGAATGATGGCAAAAGGTTAATATTGTGTAACACGCTGGAATCCTTGAGAGTCGTTGCGCCAGTGCATCAGTCGGCAGCTTCGCGGGATTTCCGCCGATCAGCATGGTTTCAAAAATCTATTTTCGAGCCGCGGATTGAGGAAGTCCACTCCGGACCGGTGCAATGTGCTTCCAGCTTGCGCCGCGAGCGCCCAATGCCGATGAGCGGCTTATGCT